>NZ_BAAGVX010000026.1:0-253 GCF_054780655.1 Marinomonas epiphytica | reverse complement strand
TACATTCCATCGAAAGCAAACATGCTTAATAAACAAAATCTAATCGGAAAACATATTCCGAAATATGAGGGGAAATATTATGAACACATTTAAAAAATCTGCCATCGCTCTTTTTGCTACTGCTGTAATGACTTCTGGTGCATTTGCAAACACAGACGACAGCCCAATTGAACAAGTACGTACCGCTAAAGCAGGCGTTGATGCTCTTGCTAAAACTCTTGAGCTTCAAGGCGTAGCGGTAGATGCCAGCGTT
>NZ_BAAGVX010000025.1:0-11679 GCF_054780655.1 Marinomonas epiphytica | reverse complement strand
GTTGTTGACGATGGACACCGTGCCTTGCCCTGAAATCACTGTTGGGCTGGACACAGTAAAGGTGTCGCCCACATCCACATCCGATACATCGGCTAAAACATTCAAGGTAATGCTGGTATCTTCGTTACCCGAACCTGTGGTGTCGTTGGCCACAGGGTTATCGTTCACCGCATTCACGGTGACGCTGACAGTGGCGGTATCACTGCCGCCGTTGCCATCTAACACGGTATAACCGATTTCAGCGGTGCCGTTAAAGTTCAGTGCAGGTACATAGACGATTTCGTTGTTGACAATGGACACCGTGCCTTGCCCTGAAATCACTGTTGGGCTGGACACACTAAAGGTGTCGCCCACATCCACATCCGATACATCGGCTAAAACATTCAAGGTAATGCTGGTATCTTCGTTACCTGTACCTGTAGTGTCGTTGGCCACGGGGTTGTCGTTGACCGCATTCACAGTAACTGTGACGGTAGCCGTATCACTGCCGCCATAACTGTCACTAATTATGTAATCAATTTCCGCTGTACCACTAAAGTTGTTCGCAGGAGTGTAGAGAATTTGATTCGAAGAAATGGATACAGTGCCTTGACCAGAAACTAATGTAGGCGCTGATACGGTCAAACTATCTCCATCAATATCATTTCCCTGTGCAGCAACATCCAAGAGAATAAAATTGTCTTCATCAACTGAGCTATTCGAGTCGTTTGCTGTTGGAGCGCTATTTACATATAAAGTTACAGTAGCACTTTCAACCGTACCGTTTGATGTTACTGTATACACAAAGCTATCGGACCCATGATAGCCAGAATCCGGTGTATAGGTATAATTACCCATGCCATCATTTGTGATAATTCCGTTGTTAGGTGAAGAAACAGCTGTAATCGCTGCAGAAGAGTTCTCAAACGTATCATTAGCCATTAAATTCAACTGAATCGCAGAATCAACTGGCGTACTCAATATATCTTCAACTATGTCCGCTACTGGACTAATAGTTAATGGTAAATATGCCGTTACCGTAACAGGTACAATTGGAAAGCTATCCGTAAGGTTAACGGTAATATTAACCAGCCCATTATAGTCTTCATCAGGTGTATAAATTAAACTATTCAAAGCAAGGTTCACATCGGCCACTGAACCCACCAATGTCACTGTTGAATCATTAGAGCCCGTTCCTTCAGTCAATGTAACATCTGCAGTTTGAGTTAATGACAAACTTCCTAACGGAACACTTAAATTAACCTCAGCAACAGATCCATTTAGGTCACCGACACTAATCTGTCCAACTCCTAAATCTGCAAACACTAAAGGCTGGTCTTCAGCAAACAAAGAAATAGTTGGTATTGAAATAACAGGAACTAAGTCTAAATTCCCTTGCCAACTCGGTGCTTCATATTCAATGGTTTCAATACCTCCAATTTGAAACTCAAGCTCCCAATCACCATCTTTTCCCGTTAAATCATCTGAGGCTGCTACATCACTATTTAACGCCGCTGCGACGGCCTCGAGCGTACGTTGCCCTTCTTCACTCGATGCCAACTCACAACCATATAAGAGGATATCAGCATCATATGACAGGGCTTGGCTAATTATTTCCAATTCATCTATATAAAGGGTTGAAATAGTTTCTTGATTAAGAATACTTGTCCCTAAGATTAGTCCACCAGAATCCGTGGCATGAGATAAAATATGTAGGTCTGTTACGCCTTGGTAGCCTTGTACTAACTGTGCTAATTGTTCAACCCCATTTTGCTCACCATTTATAGTAATCAAATGGGCTTCAGGTGGGATGCTCGCCGTTAGAACTTCTAAGTCTTGTAAGTCATCGGTTACAACATAGACTGAGTGAGTAATAGATACAGCCTGTGAAACAGCGGTTGCATCTTTAGTTTCGCTAACAATTTCTGCTTCTATTGTTTTGTCATGCATTGCCAAATCATAGGTATCAGCAAAGGTATCTACCGCTGCACCATCGAATAAAATCCGTCTATCAATAACCACTCGAGAATTTGATTTAACCGCCGACCCTTGCATGCATTGCTCCTATCCACTTTTACTTTACTAATAAAGCTATGGCATGGAATGCACATTTACGAAAAATCGCGGACATTTTTTTGTAATAAATAGCCAACTTATGTTTCGTAACGTTGCCAAAAATACAAATTCAACTTTTTTTGTGCTTAAAGTTAACAATCGACTGGGTTTTAACCTTAAATCAAACTTATGTTACATTTACAAACACAACAAACCGGTAAAACTACACCCACTTACCCATAGACACAATTAGCCCACTATTATAATTTCAGCGTTTGAAAGCACCTTCAAATAAAGCAAAACACACACAAGATACTTATAAGCCATTAAAATTATTATCTTTTTATCTCTTAACAGCTTTTTTAGATGGACGAACTTCTTCTCAAAGCCAGATGTATTTTACATTCTGATACAAATCTGGCTTTTTTATATATAAATACACATTTCTTACGGATAATTGATCTCTTCATCCGTTAAAATTAGTTATGTTAATTAATCAGACTAGGAGTGAATGACATGAAAAATTCACACAAGAAAATTGCCATCGGGGGTATGTTGCTAGCTTTAAGCACTAGTGCTATCGCTGAAAGCCTGTATTCATCAAATCCTAGGGCTAGATTGATCGATTCAGATAAAGATGGCGTGATCGATGTTCGTGATCAATGCCCTAACACACTTAGAGGAGCTGCGATTGATAATAACGGCTGCCCTGCACAATCTAATAAATTGTTTTCTGTGAAATTAAACGTTTTATTTGATTCTGGTAAAGCAGTCGTTAAACCAGCGTTCTATCCAGAGCTAAAAGAGTTAGCTGATTTCCTAAGAAGTAACCGTTTAGCATCAGTTGTGATTGAAGGTCACACTGACGATGTTGGCTCTGATCAATTGAACAAAACACTTTCTCAACAACGCGCGACCGCCATTGCTGACGTTTTGATTGACAATTATCGAATCCGTCAAAGCCGTGTTAAAGGTATAGGCTACGGTGAAACACGTCCAATCGATGACAATAATACAGAACAAGGCAGACAGAATAACCGTCGTGTTGTCGCTGAGGTTTTTGCTCGTCAGACACAACAGAAAGAGAGATGGACTATTTACAGTGTAGATAAAGCTAACACTTCTGCTTTTAATACCAAATACTAAATCTAAGGTGTATTGGTTAACGCCCTGCACCTTTGAGCCTTTAATCTCATCCTCTCAGGTCTCTTTGATAATTTCCGCATCTATTGGCGAGTCATTCCTGTACCTTCTATCTATTGATGTGCCTTTTACCCTTGTTGATAACCTTAACACCTGATTTTTCAAAAGTTTAATCCACTCTAAGCCTTAATACACTACATCAAAAAAGGGGCTTAAAATGAAGCCCCTTATAGCAGCAATAGATGTCTATCAGCCATCTAGTCCAATCACAAATTCCTCATTATTATAAATCACTTTCAGACCATCAGAGCCATTAGTGACCCCATCTCCATTACTGTCTAAGTGTCCATCAGATTTAACAAAATTGGCCACCTTCATATCTTCAATCTTAATATCGCCTTCTTCGGTAATTTGAATACTGTCTTCCAGAAAATCTTTAATGGCTTGAGTGCTTGAGTCTGTTGTCGGCTTACCATCCAATTGCTCCAATAAAGAAGTAAGATCTAAAGCGTCTTGTGAGGAGTCAAAATCAGTGATCGTATCAAGGTTAGCAACATCTGATACAGGCTTAACTATAAACACATCCTGACCAGCCCCCGAAGTAAGCTCATCACTTGCTTCATCATCACCACCAAAAATCACGTTATCAGATTCTGTCCCTACCAGAACATCACTGGTTTCTGAACCAATTAAAAAGTCAGGTGCCTCACCTAAAGCTAAAGAAGCCCCATGACCGTCAGGTGCTGATACATTTATAGCCACAGTAGCGCTACTAAAGCCGCCTTCACCATCTTCAACGGTATAATCAAAGCTTGCAGCCCCATCAAAGCCAGGTGATGGAATAAACCTAACCACACTTGATTCTGAAATATATGCATAGCCATTTTGCACGTTATGAATTCCAGTTACATTCAATAGGTCACCATCACTATCCAGGTCGTTTTCTAGCAATGTATCTAATCGAATTTCGAGCGCTCTATCACTCATAGTTGTTAACGGAGGGACTGCTGAACTGCTTAACATGGACGCATCGATTACTGAATAAGTATTGCCACCGTCAGAACTGATCTTAGGCTGGAAGACATAGCGACCACCTTGATCCCACCACACCATGTTTACAGATTGATAACCTGATTCTGTCACGGTAAATGAGTCAAAAATATCTGTCTTGGGCGCTTGGTTTCTATTAACTGACGCAACATCTTCCTCATTTACCAAGATTTGATAACCATCATCCGAATAAACTTTAAAGTTATAAGTGCCTGCTTCTAAGTAGATATAGCCATTTAGGTGCAATCCTCCATCACTATAATTCTCTGGATCTACATTAATGGTGATGTTGTCGTCACCTAAGAAAGTTTGTAGATTAGTTCCTTTAGCAACACCTCCAGAGCCGATTTGATAGTCTATGTTTGATGCAATAAAGGTAGCATCCGCCTCTTTACTATCAACCACCGCTCTGAAGTCCGCGATGTTTCTGATTTGCGAATTGGTTCCATAATATTCGCCAACAAGCCCACTACTAAAGGTATTTGCATCGTTCATCGCCAATGGCTGACTATTTGTGCCAATAACATTAAGACTTATTTGTTGAGTGACCGTATTTTCGCCATCACTCACTTCAACATCTATGACGAGTTGCTCTACTTCATCTAACAACAATGAAGCATATTGATCATGTGATGGATCGAAAGACCAAGAACCATCATTATTAAGTGTAAAACCATCAGGGGCATTGCCAACAACATGATAACTTAACTCATCACTATCGATATCGCTTGCATTTACACTTCCTAATAATACTTCGGAGCCCTCATCTACATTATGCTCTACAGTAGCCGCCACTTCAGGAGTATCATTTAACCCATTAATATTTACAGTAATTTTATATTCGGAGCCATCTGTCGCAGTTAGTATAAATCGCTCTGAATAAATACCACCCTCAAGTGTTTGCCCTCTAGCAATATCATAATGGTATGCCCATGTTCCCTCCCCCAGCTCACTTGCTGACTCTACATAAATTAACGTGCCGTATTCTCCTTCAATAGTTATAGACTCAAATACCGGATTATCACCGTCATCGATGTCGCTAATTGAAAGAGAGAATGGAATCGCGGGAATAGGAATATCTTCGCTAAAGGCAATTTGTTGATTAGGCTGTGCAATAACTGCTTTATCATCTTGCCCTCTAACAACAACACTAATGGTCTCTGAAACACCATCAGTTGTGGTAACAACAAAGTTTTCTGTTAACGTTTGTCCTAACGCAAGATGCTGCAAGTCATTAGCTGCATCAACAGTATAAGTCCATGAACCTGAAGAGGTGATTGACAGACTACCAACCGTTGAACCAATACTGGCTACTTTCTCTGTATCAAATTCAGTTGAACTGTCAATATCGTTAATTGTTAGAGTTCCAACTGTATAAACAAGCCCTTCAGTATTAACTCGGTTATCTTCCTCATAAACAAAAGAGCTAGTATCACCGGAGATAGTCGACAAGTCGTCAACAGATTGCACGCTAACATTAACACTTGCAGAGGTTGTATCGATACCATCTGTGACGCTGTAATTTATAGTCGCGCTTCCATGAAAATTAGCCGCAGGTGTAAACATTACTTGGTTGTTTACAATACTCACCACCCCTTGCTCAACAGGTATTGATACCTCAGTAAGAGTCAGAACATCGCCATCCAGATCAGTATCATTTGATAAAACATCAATGGCAATTGAATTAGAATCCTCCAACACATTCACTATATCATTTACAGCCACAGGCTCATCATTTGAGCCAGAGACGGTTAAGTTAATGGTTTGAGTGGCTGAACCACCGTTGCCATCACTGACAGTAACTTCAACTGACAGGTTTTGAGTGTCGCCTACACCCAGAGCATCGTATGCTGCGTCTGTTGGATCAAACGACCAAGCTCCCGTTGTTTCATTTAGGCTAAAGCCAGCAGGCAGGTTTGTCGCTGAATAACTTAGCGTATCGTTCGTATCCACGTCTGTTGCAGAGACAACGCCTGATACGACAGGACCCGCTTCACTTGCAGTTTCTGTAATAGTACTTACTACCTCAGGAATATCGTTCGAACCAGAAACAGTTAAGTTAATGGTTTGAGTGGCTGAACCACCGTTACCATCACTGACAGTAACATCAATAGACAAGTTTTGAGTCTCACCCACACCAAGAGCATCGTATGCTGCGTCAGTTGGATCAAACGACCAAGCGCCGGTTGTTTTATTTAAGCTAAAGCCAGCAGGTAGATTTGTCGCTGAGTAAGTTAGCGTATCGTTCGTATCCACATCGGTTGCGCCAACCGTACCAGTGACCACAGGACCCGCTTCGCTCGCACTTTCAGCCACTGAACTGACCACTTCTGGCACATCGTTTGAGCCTGAGACGGTTAAGTTAATGGTTTGAGTGGCTGTACCACCGTTGCCATCACCGACAGTAACTTCAACAGACAGGTTTTGAGTCTCACCCACACCAAGAGCATCGTATGCTGCGTCAGTTGGATCAAACGACCAAGCTCCCGTTGTTTCATTTAGGCTAAAGCCAGCAGGCAGGTTTGTCGCTGAATAAGTTAGCGTATCGTTAGCGTCCACATCGGTTGCGCCAACCGTACCAGTGACCACAGGACCCGCTTCGCTCGCACTTTCAGCCACTGAACTGACCACTTCTGGCACATCGTTTGAGCCTGAGACGGTTAAGTTAATGGTTTGAGTGGCTGAACCACCGTTGCCATCACTGACGGTAACATCAACAGACAGGTTTTGAGTGTCGCTAACGCCTAAGGAGTCATAAGCAGAGTCAGTAGGATCAAACGACCAAGCACCCGTTGTTTCATTTAAGCTAAAGCCAGCAGGCAGGTTTGTCGCTGAATAACTTAGCGTATCGTTTGTATCCACATCGGTTGCGCCAACCCTACCAGTGACCACAGGACCCGCTTCGCTCGCACTTTCAGCCACTGAACTGACCACTTCTGGCACATCGTTTGAACCAGAGACGGTTAAGTTAATGGTTTGAGTGGCTGAACCACCGTTGCCATCACTGACAGTAACATCAACAGACAGGTTTTGAGTCTCACCCACACCAAGAGCATCGTATGCTGCGTCAGTTGGATCAAACGACCAAGCTCCCGTTGTTTCATTTAGGCTAAAGCCAGCAGGCAGGTTTGTCGCTGAATAACTTAGCGTATCGTTTGTATCCACATCGGTTGCGCCAACCGTACCAGTGACCACAGGACCCGCTTCACTTGCGGTTTCTGTAATAGTACTTACTACCTCTGGAATATCGTTCGAGCCAGTAATAGTGATGTTAATAACTTGATTTATTGTATTGCCAAACTGATCTTGAATAGCAATGGTAACTGGCAAAACCTGTTGCTCACCTTGACCAAGGCTTTGGTAGGCTGAATTAGTTTGGTCAAATACCCAAACACCACTTGCAGCATCAAGCTGAAAGCCGGCAGGCACAGCACCTCTGACAAAGTAGGTTAATTCAGAAACAACACTTTGTGTGGACCCTTCAATAGAATCTTGAACCAAACGATTCGTAGCCAAACCAGTAGTTTGGTAGCCAAATGAAGGTAATTGTAAGTAACCTATATGGCTACCTTCTGTATCGAAGCCAAAACCTGCTAAAGCATGACTACTATTTCTATCCACATTAACTGAAACACTTTGCTCATTATAAGCAGCCGATTCTTCACCTGCGGCAGGAGCCTCTTGAATTTGCGTTGGATCCTCGCCAGATAAAATAGCTTGCTGTAATGCCAACACATCTTGGTTAGGATCAAACTCTCCGTTTTGCAGATCTATCCATTCGCTTAGCACCTCTTCAAGATTAATAACGTCTTTTGGGTTAAAGTAAATGGTTTCAGCAATGTTATTAAAAAAGACAACCTGTCCACGGGCATGGTCACCAGCATGAAGAACATCATTGACGAAAACCATAGTGTTTTCATTAACTAGATTTTGACTCCCATCTGCAGAATGTATTTCAACTACACCTTCTACCAGTTTTAGGTAGCCAATTGGCTTGTTGTAGCTAGCTACTTCAGAAATTAGACTATCACTCATGGGAACCACCTTCACTCTTCTAACTTAGTGTTTTGTATAGTGATTCAAGATATATAAGGGTCTAAAGATACGCTATTGTACTATGGTACATCGCTAACAATTCATAACATAGATGGTGCAATGTGCAAGAAAAGCCAAAAAGGTTAAACGAAAGCAACTCAAACAGGAAACTTAACAAGTTTATAGAAGATCAATACAATTGCCCGCATTTTCACACAGAAAGCAAACTTGTATTTTTTATACCTCATTCATCGCAAAAACATAAAAAAACATTTATACAAAAATAAACATTGAACATATCATTGATTGAGCGTACTTACTCTCTCTTATATAAAAAAACACCTTACTTGGAATGAGTAAGGTGTAAATAAATATCATTATTCAATCAATCAAAACTGATACTTTTTAGCAAGTGATTGCAGCTTCTTACTTAGTTTTTCAAGCCCCTTACTTGCCTCATCAACAGCTCGCGCATTCTCCAAAGATAGCTGCGCTGTTTCATCGATACTTACGACATTTTTATTTATATCATTAGCAACTAACCCCTGCTCTTCAGCAGAGCTTGCTACCTGCAGGTTCATATCTAAAATCTGCGCGCTAGATTTCTCAATTTCTTGTAATGCTACATAGGCTGTTTCTGAATTCTTAACAGTTTTCTCTGCTTGCGTATTATTTTCATTGATTGCCAAAACTGCACTACTACTTCTACTTTGTAAACCACGAATTATTTGGCTAACCTGCTCTGTTGAGTCCTGTGTTCGCCCAGCCAACGTCCTCACTTCATCAGCAACTACTGCAAAACCTCGTCCTTGCTCACCAGCTCTTGCAGCTTCAATTGCAGCATTAAGAGCTAGTAAATTTGTTTGCTCAGCAATATCACTGATCACTGTTAGAATTTGCGATATTTTATCGCTATCCTCACTAAGCTCGTGTATAACTTTGCTTGAACTCTCAAGACCATGTTGAAGCTCTCTGAGCATATTTTGTGTTGACTTAACCACGTCGTTACCAGTTCGTGCTGAAGAATCCGTTTCCTGAGCAGCTAGGCTTGCAAGTGATGTATTGCTAGCAATTTCATTAACGCTAGCCACCATCTCATTCATAGCAGTCGCTAGCGATTCTGTCTCAATTTTCTGCTGATTAGTACGGGACATAGTTTCTTTTGCGGCACCGGATAGCCGATCTGAAGAGTCACTGATACTATTCGATGCTTGTAAAACTTCAGAAAGAATTCCGCTAAAAGCAGAAAGCAACTTATTCAATTGAGAACTAATTTTTGATATTTCATCATTACTATGCTCATTAACAGTGGCCCTTAAACTAAGATTGTTTTGGGTGAGAACCGAATCAATAGTGTTATTTAAATTTACTATAGGCTGAGTCAAACGCTTAGAGAAGTAATATCCTATAACAGCTGCAATTAAAGAAAAGACACCCACACCTAATAGTGAACTCAGTAAAATTGTTTGAGATAATGCACTTGAGTCTGCAAAGGCTTCCTCTGTATCAACTTCACTCAAAACCGCCCAATTCAGACCAGGAAAATTTAAAGGCGCATAAGCAGATAAAACGCTCACATTTCGGTAGTCTTTAACGACCTTATAACCGGATTCACCAGATAGCGCGGCTTTAACAGAAGCGGTATTGATAACCTGTAAGCCAATATTTGACTCCAAAACCCTAATACTTTCTAACGTTTCTTCATCTACACCAGAACTACCAATTGCTTTCAAATATGTTTCTTTATCTTCAACCAAAAATCGACTTATGCTTCTAGCTTTTGAATCATGACCAACTAAGTAAGTTTCACCTGAATAACCTAAACCGGATTCAACCCAACGCCCTTTACTTGTCATCACTTCATTAATTTTATCGATTGGTAATTGAACGACAATAGAACCTAGGAGCTCTCCTTCATTATTCTTTATCGCGTGGGATATGAAAGCTGCAGGAGCTTCAAATGAAGGGGTATACGTTTTAAAGTCCACTATATGGCTATTACTAACATTTCCAATTGATAGTTTATAAGCCTCAGCAAGGCCTGAACTAGAATAAGGGCCATTGATTAACGAAGTTGCAAAGTCAACCTCTTTAAATACGCTATAAACAACGTCTCCTTTTGCTGAGATTAAAAAAACATCATATAAAGAAAATTTTTCTAGGAAACTGCGTAAATAAGAGTGATATTTCGAATGGGCTGAATCATAGCTAGAAAGCAAGCCAGCATCATTCATGAAATGCTTCTCTCCCATTTCATGAGAATTCAATGCTATATAATCATTTTGTAATGCTTTACTTTGAGGGCTTAGCTTTTGAACCAAAGCGCTTATATCAAGGGCCTTATTAGTATTTCTCTCATCAAACTTTTCTTTAAACTGGCTTGAATAGAAATTATTAAGAGACTCAAAGTCCTTACTATCGGCAAACCGATATTCATAATAAGCATTTGAAAAATCTGATAAAGCATCAGCTAAGTATGGGTTAGAGCTTTGCGCTATCACTAGATCATCAATATATTTTAAATAATCGTAAATAGCGTCTAATTTGGATTCACGAATCGCAACTAATTTTTTCCTGTAGGATTCATCTAGAGCTTTTTTAGAATCAGATGTCGTTTTTACATAATTAAATGTCGAAAATGCTATTAAAGAAAACATACTAACACTTAACATCATTAAAACAGTCTTAAATTTAATAGACATAAATAAACTCGTTTAAATCCTTCCTTTTTTTGAAGCCTTTTTACCGAAAAAAAGATAATAAGTAAAGTGAGTCATTATTAAAATAGCAATAAAAAAAACTTCAAAAATAAAGCAAAACCATCGGTTAATTTCATATTTTTATCTATGAAAGAAATTAAAGACTGCCTTATTGTGTTTTTAAAGTTAATTATTCTGCTTTTCTGCATCTAAAAGACACAACCCTCCTCATCACATTGTTACTTTCGAACGCACTACTTGAAAGCAAACTGTTAGGAAAAATATAAACTAGCAAGACAATTTTTAGCTGACTTCCAGTTTGTTCCAGTATTCCCTCAGAAGCGACATTTTAGACAAACCTTTGTAGATAACTTTGCAGAATTCAAACTGACACTTCAAACTCCTAAACGGGCTCTCGACTTTAGCCCTGATACTCACCTTTAAGTATTTCGTTCAGATCAGCGGTTTATTTATTCGAAGATGCCCAAGAGCGTATCTTGCTAGGCATCTCAGTCACAAACCAATCGACTTTCTTATCTTTTATCTCTATGAGTTTTTCTATACCGCGCAAGTCATAGTCCGCCAATACAAATATGTAGTGGTTCAATAATCCCGGACACCCAAATAAATGGTAAGCTTGCCACAACAGAGGTGTCCAATGAAAAAGAAACGTCGATCATTCACTCCAGAATTCAAACTTGAAGCTGCAAGCTTAGTT
>NZ_BAAGVX010000024.1:0-593 GCF_054780655.1 Marinomonas epiphytica | reverse complement strand
CGGCCTATATTAATACCTTCGGTCGCCAGAGTGTCTTTGATTCCACGGCTTCCCAGTCCGCTTCTCGTTGCCTTGAATACGCGATTCACATGAGCCTTTAAATTCAGCCGATGCGTATTAATAGATCGCTTCTGCTGGCGATAGTCGTAATAAGTTGAGCGTTTAACTCCGAATGCCTGACAGACCAACCTGACCGAATAACACTCTCTTAAACGGTCTATCAGCGCATATTTTTGAATTCGTCTGACATTAAGAGAGCAGTAGCCTTTTTTAATATTCGTTTTTCATCTTCCAGCCGTTTAACTTGTTTTTCCAGCTCTTGAATCCGTTTTTGCTCTGGCGTCATAGCCTTAGATTTTGGAGTATCACCATAACGTTCCTGTTCTAGTTGATTAACCCACCGCCTCAATGCCGTTTCACTGACATCAAGAGAATGACTGGCTTCAGGAACGGAATACCCCTGATCCAGAACTAAGCTTGCAGCTTCAAGTTTGAATTCTGGAGTGAATGATCGACGTTTCTTTTTCATTGGACACCTCTGTTGTGGCAAGCTTACCATTTATTTGGGTGTCCGGGATTATTGAACCACTACA
>NZ_BAAGVX010000023.1:0-11355 GCF_054780655.1 Marinomonas epiphytica | reverse complement strand
AACCAATCTCAATAAGGTCGTTGGTTCACTTTCTAATCCGTAACGGGCTCCCGAAACCAATCTCAATAAGGTCGTTGGTTCACTTTCTAATCCGTAACGGGCTCCCGTAACCAATTCCAATAATTGGTCGTTGGTTCACTTTCTAATCCGTAACGGGCTCCCGTAACCAATCTCAATAAGGTCGTTGGTTCACTTTCTAATCCGTAACGGGCTCCCGCAACCAATCTCAATAAGGTCGTTGGTTCACTTTCTAATCCGTAACGGGCTCCTGAAACCAATCTCAATAAGGTCGTTGGTTCACTTTCTAATCCGTAACGGGCTCCCGCAACGCGTTTTTCTTTGGTCAGATCACGGCTCCAAGGGGCCAAGGCACAAACTCATTACTGCCATAGCCCAATAGTTCACTAGCACTTTGCTCTCCAGAAGCAATTGCTATGATTTTATCGAAAATGTCTTCACCCACCTGTTCAATGGATTGCTTGCCGTCTACTATCACACCACAGTTGATATCCATATCTTCTTTGAGGCGAGCATACATAAGTGTGTTTGTAGCTAGCTTAATACAGGGAGCCGGTTTAAAACCGGCCACTGAACCCCGTCCAGTAGTAAAGCAAACCAAATTCGCTCCAGAAGCAATTTGCCCTGTAACAGAGACAGGGTCGTAGCCTGGGCTATCCATAAAATTGAAGCCTTGCTCAACACAAGGCTCTGCATACTCTAAAACATCATTAAGACTTGAAGTTCCGGACTTTGCCACTGCACCTAAAGACTTTTCTAAAATCGTTGTTAGCCCGCCCTGCTTATTACCTGGGCTAGGATTATTATTTAATTCTGCCTTATTCATGCGAGTATACTGCTTCCACCAATCAATCCGCTTAAGCAGTTTCTCAGCCACACTTTTATGAATTGCTCGACTGAGTAATAGGTGCTCAGCGCCGTATATTTCTGGCGTTTCAGATAAAATAACCTTACCGCCATTACGAACTATTAAATCTGATGCATACCCTAATGCAGGGTTCGCAGTGATTCCTGAGTAGCCGTCAGAACCACCACATTGTAGAGCAACACAGAGATGCTCTAACCCTACCTCTTGCCGCATAGGTTTAGGTTGCTTCTGTGCCTTACTGTATATAGCATCTTTTGTTACTCGAATGCTTTCACGAGTTCCGCCTGCCTCCTGAATATTAAAATAATGTATTCGAGAGCCGTGCTTTTCATCCATATTTTGCCGTAGCGCCTTAATTTGATAAGTTTCACAACCCAGACCAACAACAAAAACAAAAGCAAAGTTTGGGTGAGCGGCATAGCCTTGAATGACACGATCAAACAATGCATAGCCTTCAGAACCAGTACTCATTCCGCATCCGCTGCCATGAGTTATGGCCACCACACCATCATAACCAAGCGCTTCTAACTCACCCTCAAGGTTAAGCTGTTCTGCAGCCACTTTTGACACTGTTGCTGAACAGTTCACAGTAGAAATAACACCAATATAATTACGCGTACCAACTTGACCATTGCTCCGAGCAAAACCTTGAAAGCTACGGCGATTTGCAAGAATAGAAGTTCTCTGCATTGGTAAAAATCCATTTAAAGAGTGCTGAGTTTCTAACATTTTTATGTTGTGTGAATGCAAATGACTACCCGCCTCAATAGAGCAAGCTGCATAACCAATCACTTGACCGTATTTAATAATATGCTCACCTTTACTCAGGCCTTGTACTGAAAATTTATGACCAGCAGGTATCTTATCAATCAGCGTCACGCCCTCCACTTCAGCACCCTCAGGTAACGCAGTAATGGCAACGGCCAAGTTATCTTTTTGGTGAAGCCTTTTGCTAAGGCTAGTTGAAATGATCTTTTCCATTATTCATCCCTATCGTTACACTTATTGTTATTATCCGATTTAGGCAGCCTGTTAAAGATTGCACTCTTTAACCACAAAACCAGCTGAATCCTGAGCATTTTCCTTCATGGTACATGCTAACATTGGAAACAACTCAATGATTAAACACACTTACCGGTTGATACATGATGAACGTTTTAACTCTCGCAATCACTGTAACTGGCAGCTTACTCAGCATAAGCGCTCTAGCAGTAGATTTAAACAGCATGGACGCTTCGGCCAGCCGTTTTTCGAATTTAAAAACAATCCATATTGCCTACAAGGGTGACATTATTTGGGCTAAAGCCTATAACGGCACGAAAATTCATGCTGTTGCTAATATAAAATCTGCTTCTAAATCGCTCATGTCTGGACTTATCGGCATAGCACTAGATAAAAATATCATCAAAAGTGAAGAGCAGTCAGTGACAGAATTATTAGAGCTCCCGCCCTCAGTAAAGAACAACAAACAACTGCAACAAATTAAATTAAAGCATCTGCTGAGTATGCAATCTGGCCTAATGAGTACATCTGGTAAAAACTATGGGGCTTGGGTTGCCAGTAGCAACTGGGTCAATACAGCATTAACAAGACCCTTTATTGAAGAAGTTGGCGGTAATATGGTGTATTCAACAGGAAACACCCACTTATTGTCTGCAATCATCATGCAACAAACAGGCAAGAACACCTATAAGCTCGCTAATCAATGGTTACAAGGGTCTGGAGTTCGCATTGAAAGCTGGGAAACAGACCCCCAAGGTATACCGATGGGAGGAAATCAATTAGGGATGACTCCTGCATCCTTGCTTGCTTTTGGTGAACTGTATCGACGCGGGGGTGTAACAAAATCAGGTAAACGCATTTTATCTGAACATTGGATCAAAAAGAGTTGGCAAGCCAAAACTCAATCCCAATTTCACGAAGGATTGTATGGCTACGGGTGGTTTATTCAAAAGTTTGCAGGCTATCAAGGATACTATGGTTGGGGGTACGGAGGACAAATGATCTATGTGATTCCAGAGTTAGAGCTTACGGTTGCCATCACATCGCAAGAATATTTACCCTCTGGCCGCAGTGGCTACAGAGATGCCCTACATAACTTACTCAGCACAGAGATCATTCCTAGTATTGAAAGCGCTTCATAATCAAAAGCAGCCTAGGTTACTTTATTCAAAGTAACCTAGGCTTTCGAGCTAAAGTATCGTACCAAATATACTGAACGCTAAAATAAGCCACAGAATAGATACCTTAAATTGCTTTAAAAGGAACAGCCCTAGCAGAACAGCGGCCAAGTCAGTACCACTTAATACCGCAGTGCTAAAAACAGGCTGATACAAGGCAGCTATTAAAAGGCCGACAACACTCGCATTGATACCTTTTAACGCCCCAGCTACTCTAGGTTTGTGCGCTAACGCTTGCCAATTTTTCAACACGACTAATAACAGCAAAAAGCCAGGTAAGAACACGGCTAAAGTCGCTAACAATGCAGCAAAAACAGATTGGTTCAATATTTCATAACCATAGTAAGTAGCTAGTGTAAACATCGGCCCGGGCACCGCTTGAGCTGCTGCGTAGCCAGTTAACAACTGATCTGAACTAAGTTGATCACCAATAAACTCTTGCATTAGTGGTAACACTACATGACCACCGCCAAATACTAAACTGCCCGCTTGATAAAACTGATTAAAGACCATAATCAAGGGCTCATAAGCTGCAAAAAGAGGCAAGGCAATCAGCAACAAAACAAACAGTGCCAAAGGTGCGTAGGAAGGCTTAAAGGATACTATAGCCACTTCGTTCCTAGCACTCAACTTACTCGCCCCAATGGCTCCCGCAAGAATCAACACCAACATTTGGCTCCCTAAACTGGGCAGCACTAAAAGCACCACAGCCGTCAATACAGCCAAAGAAATTTGCAGTTTACTCGTACAAAAGCTTCTGTACATACCTAAAGTGGCATCCGCCACCACAACCACAGCAAGCAGTTTAAGGCCATGAACCCACCCCTGATAAAAAGGCATGTCCGTAACATAGCTACCAATACTAGCAAGCAAAAGCATTAATAAGACTGAGGGTAATGTAAAGCCTAAAAAAGCCGCACAAGCGCCTATTATTCCACCTTTTTTGTACCCTAATGCAAAACCAACTTGGCTTGAACCAGGGCCGGGTAAGAATTGGCTTAAGGCAACAATTTGAGCAAACTCTTCTTCAGAGAGCCAATTTCTTCTTTCTACAAAGTGATTACGAAAATAGCCAATGTGCGCAGCAGGCCCACCAAAACAATAGCAACCTAGTAGAAAAAATGTCTTAAAAATATCAGTCATGTTCCGTATCTCGATTAATTTCCTGACACTGTAAAAAAAACCTTAACATGATTCAAATTAATAGTTTTAATACATAGTATTATTTAAACAGGACATTATGATGAAGCAGTTTAACTGGAAAAATATCGATTTAAACCTACTTGTTGCTTTTCAAACCCTGTATCGGACCAAAAGTGTCAGCAAAGCTGCAAAGGAATGCTATATTAGCCAATCTGCTATGAGTCACACACTACAGCGCTTACGTAGTCTTTTTGATGATAGCCTCTTTCATCGAAAAGGGGCTCAAATGCAACCCACACGCAAAGCAAGAGAAATTTACCCAATCATAGAGCATTGGCTAGAAACAATTAAGCATCAGCTTTTTACTGAGCAGGAGTTCATACCAAATCAATTCAATGGCACCTGGCGCATAGGTTTAACGGATTACGCCGAACAACTCTTTTCAGCACATTTATTCGACGCTATTCGTCATCATTCACCTAACGCCTCTATCAGCTTTTACAATGTAAACAAGCAAAATTATCTAACTATGTTCGAAGAGGAGAATCTCGACATTGTCATTGGCAGCATCACCCCTGATACTAACGAGTTTCAAGTGGAGACACTGTATATCGAGGACCACCTTTGCCTTTATGACCCCAGCCAGTTAGCGTTAGGTAAGGAAATTAGCGCAACTCAATTTGCCAGCATCGATCATGCCCTTGTGAGTGCCGATGGTAGAACACACACACAGGTTGACGAGGAGTTAAAAAAATTCGATTTACAAAGGAATGTTGTATTCACAGCCAGAAACTTTTTAACGGTTCGACAAGTGGTTTCAGGGCGAAAGTTAATTTGTGTTTTACCTAAACATTTTGCTCAAACAAGCCAAGACAGCCTACCTCTAGCAGCAATTCCTTTGCCTGTGCCACTGCCAACGTTTGAAATAAATCTAATTTTCTATAAAAACTTTCAAGAAAAGCAACCTTTTCAATGGCTTTCTAGCCATGTTAAGGCAAGTATTTTAGAAACCATTGCGCCATAAAACCTCAGCTCACCTTCTCCTAAACTTTTTTCAGGCATAAAAAAGCCGAGTTATAAAACTCGGCTTTTGCATCACACCCTTTAGCTAAGAATTAGCCATCGGTATTAATAGTGTATTCCTGATCATTGTAGATCACACTAATCGTTCCACCTGATGACACTTGCGAATCATCACCGAAGGTCGCAACTTCTTTCGTATAATATTCACTCTCAACAATACCAATTGAATCCGATGTGACACTTAAATGTTCATTCAAGTAGGCGCCAATATCATCAGCATCATCTGGAACATCCAGTAGATCAGATACATCGAGAACGTCTTCACTGGCAATGAAATCTGTTAAAGTGTCTTTGCCCTGATCCGAACTGGTTAAAACAAACAAGTCTGAACCCGCCCCACCTGTTAAAGTATCGTTGCCGTAATTATCACCGCCAAACAATACATCGTCACCATCACCACCTAACAAGGTATCTGATCCTGTACCGCCATCTAAATAGTCATTACCAGCACCGCCCAATAAGGTGTCATCACTGCCTTCACCATACAGCAAGTCACTGCCTTCACCACCATCTAGATAGTCATTATTATCGCCACCTTCTAACTTATCGCTACCAGTGCCACCATACATAGTATCTGAGTTTGAGCCACCAATGAGATAATCATTGCCTGCCTCACCGTATAAGCTGTCTGGGTTGTCTCCCCCAGATATCTTATCGTTTCCATCTCCACCATAAAGCGTGTCGTTATTAGACTGGCCATAAATTAGGTCATTACCCGCACCACCATAAACAGTATCGTTATTATCTTCACCATATATAGTGTTGTTACCGTCATCACCATAAAGTGTATTGTGATCCCATAAATTATCGGCATCAATTTGACCATCTGATCCGTATTGATTCGCTTCATCAGTATGAAGAGCATTTAGCTCATCTACACTAACCCAACCGTCTTGCTCTGGTGAATCAATAGGGTCGTCTGAGCCATTATCGACATAAGTATGACTGGTACTGGTTTCAACTGGCGAACCTTCACTATCGTAAGAAGTTATGGTTACATCAAATAGATTATCGGCTTCTAAGTCTAACTCTTCTACCATAACGCTCCAAGTACCATCATCTGCAAGCGTAGTAGTGTAACTATTACCATTAACCTCCAGTGTTACTACATCACCACTAGCTATGTAACCATCTGATGCACTACCTGTTACAGCCACCAAGTTCTGACTGGTTGTTATAGCATTTAACGAATCAGAAGCTAACTCAGAATCACTTTCAAGAGTTACAGTTGCCTTACCAGTTTCATCCACAGCAATAGTGTAACTACCGTCGTCATTAGGTGTAATTGTATTGCCATTTGCGTCCAGAAGAGTCGCACCAGACGGTACATTACCAATGTTCACAGCTGAACCAGCAACACTAGATTCAACATCAATCTCATAACTATATACGCTGGAACTCCCCGTACCATTTTGGAAAACAGCCTGAACATCTGGGTCTGTTGTGATGATACCTGCTGATACATCTAGAATATTGCTATCACTAAATTTGATGTATTCGAAATCTTCAATATGTTGCGTTCGAATATTATCTTTGTCAGCCAAATAATCCGAGTAAGAATATGAGCCTAGAGTTAAATAATCAGCATCATTAGAACCACCATCTAAAGTATCAGAAATACTTCCAGCGACATATAGCCAATCATCTCCAGCTCCCATGTGGATTTCACCACTAACATTGTTATAAACCAACGCCATATCGTTGCCGTCACCGGCATCTAAAATTTGAGAGCTACTGTAATCTCCTCCGAGTAAGACCGTATCATCTCCTTCACCCATATTGACTTTGGCATTCTCTTTAATATCATCATATTGATATATAAAGTCGTCTCCGTCTCCCATATCAATAGTAGAGTTCCCTTGAATATCATCAAAGCCTCTGATTATGTCATCACCCGCTCCCATTGAGATATCTGTATCATCAATATCAGCTGAGCTATTCGTTGACTGAATAGTATCCCCACCGGCACCAAAGCCATCCGTGCTATCAAGGTTTTGATTGTTAATACTATTGGATGTGGAGTAGTCATACCCTTCAATATTACTATCAGAGCTATTAGTTACATCAGTAATAGTAATGGACACGTCAGTGACCGCATCAGTAACACTATCAACAGAAATTTGACCAACTGGAACAGTTGCATCACGTACCACATCAATCGACAAAGTATTAACTACTGAATCACCGTCATTATCTACAACGATGTATTCATAAGTCAGATTCACATCACCTGTACCGTTTAGCAAATCTGTGCTCGGCGTGAAGGTATAACTTCCATCTGCAGCTATGCTTAAAGTACCATTTGCGTCTGTTGTAGAGTTTGCGACAACATTAGCTAATCCGTCCGCACCAGCATCAATATCGACTGTGCCAGTTAATACAGAGCTTGCAATATCATTTGCACCCTCAACAGAATCATCAATTACTGTGCCATCATCAATGCTGCCTACGGCACCATCTATACTTGCACCAACTACATCTATATTAGCAACAATGGAATAAGTGGATGAAGACTCTTCTGGAGTAGAAATAGTGGGCACAATATTACCGCTATTATCCATAAAGCCTTTTAACGATACTTCGTAAGTTACCCCATTTACTTCAACCGTTGTCGAAGGCAACGAAGTCATAGTAACCGTATCGTTATCTAAACCAATACCATTCACAGTCTCAGTATGGTCTAACGGTAATACTAGATTTACTGTTGTTGCTTCCCCATCAATCTCAATAGTGAACGACATATTGAAATCAACAGCATCTAAAGTTTGATAGTTTGAGTAAATCAAATTATTGGTGTGAGTGAATTCAGCCACTGTAAAGTTTTCACCCATTTCAATGCTAGATTGATCTACGGCATCAGTAAAACTGTAACTGGAAGCAGAGTGATCATAATCTCTCCACTTAACTGTATCTGCATCGCCATCACCATCAGTATCTTTAACACGGTAACGACCTTGATCACCACTTGTCATATCTACTGAGCTGAAACTCGCAGATATCGAGGATACTGAATAAGATTCAGCAGCCTCTGGTGTTGTATCTATATTAGAAAGGTCAAGAGTCGCATTGGTTGTCACAGCTGTTGGTACGTCATCATTCACAGTAACACTAATGGTTTCGGTTACACTGCTCAAGCCATCGTTAATGGCTAACCCAAATTCTAAAGCTATATCTTCAACAGAAGCACCACTTAAATGATCGATTGGGCCATTAAGTGTGACCGTGTAGTTCCCACCTTCATCAGTAACATCAGTTAACGCTACCGTGACGATTGCAAGTCCTGCTACGGCACCAACCAATTGACTACCATCGTCAGACAAGCTCCAAGCTAGATCCTGCCCCTGGGAAGAATAGCTAGCAGTTGGAGCAACCAAACTAACGGATACGGAATCACCGTCAGGATCAGCAACTGTGTAGCTACCTTGTACTGAGTTAGCTGAAGAAGCATCTAGAGAAACTTCATCAACACTTTGTACTGAGCTTGCAACAACCGTAGGCGCATCATTATCTCCAGTTACAGTAAAGCTGATGGTTTGTGTTGTTGTACCACCATTACCATCGTCAACTAGCACCTCGACAGATACAACCTCTGTTACCCCAGCCGCTAGGCTGTTATAAGCAGAATCAGTCGGATCAAAGGTCCAATTGTTGCCATCTAGAATGAAGCCTGCTGGTGTATCACCACTAATAGAGTAGCTTAGGCTATCATTATCAGCATCAGTAGCGTCAATTGACCCTGAAATTAGCGCCCCACCCTCTGTTACCATTTCAGCAACCGTTGCAGTAACTTGAGGTGCATCGTTAGTGCCCGTCACATCAAAGGTAATCGTTTGAGTTGTTGAACCACCATTACCGTCTTCTACAAGGATATCTACCGATACTGTTGTAGATTCACCTAGAGCAAGCGTGATGTCCTGTGGATTATAATCCCAGAAGTTACCGTCTAATGAGAAACCAACAGGAGCGTCACCAACAACACTGTAAGTTAAGCTATCTCCATCTGGGTCAGTAGCATTCACCAAGCCAACAACGACTGTTTCACCTTCAGTAACACTATAAGACACAGAAGATGCATCCACTTGCGGTGCATCATTCGTACCGGTCACAGTGAAATTAATAGTTTGGGTTGAAATACCACCATTTCCATCATCGACTAGAACTTCAACAGATACTACTTCTGTTACTCCTGCAGCTAAATTGTTGTAAGCGGCATTAGTCGGATCAAATGTCCAGCTGTTGCCATCTAATACAAAACCTGCTGGCGCTTCTCCTGAAACACTATAGGTCAAACTATCACCATCTGGATCTGTTGCCGCAATAGTGCCAGACAACAAACCATCCCCTTCATTGACAGCTTGATCAACAGACTGAGCGACTACGGGAGCATCATTAGTACCAGTTACGGTTAAGTTAATGGTCTGTGTTGTTGTACCTCCGTTACCATCATCAATCAATACTTCGATAGAAACAACTTCTGACACACCTACAGCTAGATCATCATAAGCTGAGCTAGATGGGTCGAAACTCCAACTATTTCCATCTAATACGAAACCTGCAGGAGCATCACCAACAACAGAGTAAGATAGCTCGTCACCGTCTATGTCTTGTGCGTCAATAACACCTGAAATACTAGTCGCACCTTCAAGAACGGACTCACTAACAACAGCCGTTGCAGTAGGTAGGTCGTTAGTACCAGTCACCGTGATAGTGATAGCCTGAGATACCGTGTTGCTGCCATCACTAACCTGAACATCAATAGTAATATCTTGAGTAACGCCTTCAGATAACGAATCAAAAGCAATATTAGTCGGGTCAAAAGTCCAGCTACCATCACTATTTAGCGTAAATCCAGGTTGTTCACCACTAGTAATAGCAAAAGTCAGATTTTCGCTATCAACATCGGTAGCATCTACCTGGCCTTCAAGTAGTTCACCACCTTCAGTAGCAGCGTACTCTGCAATAGCTTCTACAACCGGTACATCGTTCACCCCATTGATATTAACGGTAATCTTATATTCTGATCCATCAGTAGCAGTTAAAGTAAAGACTTCTGTAAAAATATCTGATTCAAGGGTCTGACCTTTATCGTAATCATAATGATAAGACCAAGTACCAGAACCAACTGTTGTTGAAGATTCTACATACTCTACATAACCATACTCTCCTTGAACCGTTGTCGTTTCGAATCTTGGTGTATCTCCATCATCAATATCACTAATGGTTAGAGAGAAAGGTATTGCAATGTAAGCAGCAGGTATATCCTCTGAGAAGCTAATCACTTGATTTGGTTCTGCAATAACAGATTCATCGTCCTGTCCACGGACCGTCACACTAATGGTTTCAGTTGTGCCGTCTGTTGCAGCTACGGTGAAGCTTTCAATCAAAGTTTGACCCGCAGCTAGATGCTGAAGCTCATTGGCTGCATCAACGGTATAAGTCCACTCACCAGCCTCATTAATAACTAGGTTACCGATATTGCCATCGGCACCAATCACACTATCTGTATCAAAACTTGGGTTGTCATCAATATCAACATCGGTAACAGACAAAGTACCGGTAGTAAACACAAGCCCATCAACAACGCTATTATCCTCTTCATATACAAAGCTTTCAGTATCACCTGTAATAACAGAAGCATCATCAACTGCGGAAACCGAAACACTTACCTCGGCAGTATCAGTTAGTTCGCCATCAGAAATGGTGTAACTGATCGTTGCAGCACCGTTAAAGTTGAGTGCTGGAGTAAAGAGAATCTTACCATCTGAAACGATAGCAGTACCCTGAGATTCAGGCACTGAAACAGAGGTGATACTAATGTCATCCCCTTCTTCATCATAATCATTTCCAAGCACATCAATAGTAATAACACCACCGTCTTCAATGGTAGATTCTATGTCATCTACTGCTACAGGAGCATCATTGATTAAGCTAACAACAGGCGTCGCTGCGGCCGTTGCTGGTGTATCTGAACCGCTGGTGACCAAGCTGATTTCTGGCAAGCTTTGGCCTAGATCCAAGGCCGCTTTACCTTCATCGGTCAATACGATGTTGTTGCCGTCGATC
>NZ_BAAGVX010000022.1:0-586 GCF_054780655.1 Marinomonas epiphytica | reverse complement strand
AACGGTCTCTAATCCTGTGTTGGACTCGGGTCAAGGTAGTGTGCAGGTTAGTGATAATAAAATTGTCTATACGCCAGCCTTAAATTTTAATGGTGAAGCGCAAATCAGCTACACCATATCAGATGGTAATGGTGGTAGTGATACGGCCACGGTGACGGTGACTGTAAATCCAGTGAACGATGCGCCAGTTATTAATGACGCTACGGGATCAGGAGACGAAGATAACAGTATCACCCTTGATGTCTTAGCTCATGCTAGTGATGTTGATGGAGACGATTTAACCGTAAGTAATCCTAGCCTTATTACGGGTCAAGGTACATTAGCAATCGTCAATAACGAGATTCTTTATACACCCGCAGATAACTTCAATGGCGAAGCTCAAATCAACTATACCGTGTCTGATGGTAATGGTGGCAGCGATACAGGCACTATCACCGTGACGGTTAATCCAGTCAATGATGCCCCAATTGCTAATGACACTACGGGGGCAGGTGATGAAGACACCAGTATCACTCTAGATGTCGTAGCCAGTGCCACCGATGCCGATGGTGATACCTTAACGGTCTCTAATCCTGTGTTGGACTCG
>NZ_BAAGVX010000021.1:0-595 GCF_054780655.1 Marinomonas epiphytica | reverse complement strand
GGTATTGGACCTTTACGCCAGACGTGTTGTTGGATGGTCAATGTCGGAGCGTGCTGACAAAGAGCTGGTTATCATGGCCTTGGATAATGCCTGGAATAGCAGAGGAAAGCCAACGGGGGTTATGTTCCACTCGGATCAGGGAAGTCAGTATGCAAGCCTCAAATTCAGGCAACGCTTGTGGCGGTATAAAATGGTTCAGAGCATGAGTCGCCGAGGTAACTGCTGGGATAACGCACCAATGGAAAGGCTATTCCGTAGCCTAAAAACTGAGTGGGTACCGGAATATGGCTATCACTCATTTAACGAAGCTCAAATGGATATTAGTTATTACTTGATGAGTTATTACAACCAAAAGCGGCCTCATCAAAAAAATAAGGGAATCAGCCCTCAAGCAGCTGAAGAAAAACTTAAAACTGTGTCCGGAATAAGTTGACCACTACAGTAATTTGCTGGAGTCACATGGGCGCTTCGCACCCAACGGCGCATTACGGCCTTCGGCCTAACGGCGCCCTACAGCCGAGGGCGTAGCCCTCATGTTACACCAACGCAATTTGGTCGGATATATGGGCGCTTCGCACCCACGGCGCATTACGGC
>NZ_BAAGVX010000020.1:0-642 GCF_054780655.1 Marinomonas epiphytica | reverse complement strand
GATTAACGGGGCATTTTTTTAATCGAAAAATTGCATGTTAATGCGTAGGTCACGGTTCGCGAAGCGAATCTGACGCCGAGGGCGAAGCCCTCGTATAACACCAATGTGGTTTTGTTCAATCATTGGCGCTTCGTACCCAACGGTGCATTACAATTGACGGGGCATTTTTTTAATCGAAAAATTGCATGTTAATGCGTAGGTCACGGTTCGCGAAGCGAATCTGACGCCAAGGGCATAGCCCTCGTATAACGCCAATGTGGCTTGGTTTAACCATGACCGCTTCGCACCCAACGGCGCATTACGGCCTTCGGCCTAACAGCGCCCTACAATTGACGGCGCATTTTTTAATCGAAAAATTGCATGTTAATGCGTAGGTCACGGTTCGCGAAGCGAATCTGACGCCGAGGGCGAAGCCCTCGTATAACACCAATGTGGTTTTGTTCAATCATTGGTGCTGCGCACCCAACGGCGCATTACGGCCTTCGGCCTAACAGCGCCCTACAATTGACGGGGCATTTTTTTAATCGAAAAATTGCATGTTAATGCGTAGGTCACGGTTCGCGAAGCGAATCTGACGCCGAGGGCGAAGCCCTCGTATAACACCAATGTGGTTTTGTTCAATCATGGGCGCTTCGCACCCAA
>NZ_BAAGVX010000018.1:0-15209 GCF_054780655.1 Marinomonas epiphytica | reverse complement strand
CATAAAAGCAGAACTATCCCACTCTTTTCTATGATTCATTTTTCTTGGACTGACGAGCTCTTTGATCGCCGCCTCCATACCATGTAAATCCCCTTTAGCCAACGCTAAATAAAACTGCTGGTCAATTACAAATACTTTCATTCCATTAGTTGGTGGATTAGAAACAAAACGCTCAGCTCTTCCACCTAACAGATCCAGCCTGCCTTGCCAAGCTAAAATATCTTGCAGCCTTGTAAATGCACCCTCTTTTACAATATCTGTCTTCGTTGGATCTAATTCGATTTCTGCCATTCTATTGCCAAGCCAATCAATAAGTGGCTCATAGTCTGACAATATAAAGAGTGCAGATTCTGAACGTAAAGTATGAGTATCAAAGCTATTATAAGGGGAGTGATTACCAATATATTTTAATTTAAAAATGTTATAACAAAGGTTTTTAAAGGTCTCTAAATCACCACCATGAAACCAATGGGACATGGCCTGTGCTTCAAGATGGCTACCTAAGAACCAAAATAAATCAGGTGAATGTTCTGCTCCCTCTTCAATCATTTTGCATATTTCATTTAACTTTTTTTCTGTATGATTTTCGCCGTTAATGTGACCATCGCAATGCTGTAAGCGAAACGCCATTTTATCGTTTACTATTCTAGGATTCATTTTTAACCTCTTCACTTATTTATTCGATGTTGTGTCAATTATCGCTTTACGAGACACCCACGTTAAAAACCTTGATATGACTGGCTTATTAACATGGGTGTCCTGTTAAATTTCGAACAAGTCGCCTTGTTGCCCAAGGCTAAACAGAAGTTTGTCAGTGAGATGCTAGAGACAGTGATTCAACAGACTGCAAATTAAAAAGCCCGCTAATGCGGGCTGGATAATTATTTCAAGCTTTTTAAAAAGTCTGGGGCAATCCATGCTGACTCAACTTGCCCTTCTTTTAACTCGACACTATCTGGGTCAAACGGAACCAAGGCATCTAAAAATTCGTGAATGTCACTTGCCAACTTGATCATATTTTGTGGCTCTTCGTGATCCCAAAAATAAACTGACTGACCTTGATCAAGATCGATAACGATATAGTTACCGCCTTCAGCCACTGCCACCGGGAAAACTCTTTTCCCGACATGATCTAAATATTTACGCTCTCCCAAAATTTTGGAGATAGGAATCAATTCATTAACTCCCGACTCATTATCTTGGCTGATAGTGAAAATATTTGTCTCAGGTTTCGAACCATTGAACTCTACAAAAAACTTCTTCAAGTCATCAGGTATAGGACAGCCTATAGCCTGAGCTAAAAGATCTATGTCTTTTTGCTCAATAGCTTTTGGTTTAGAGAATTTTACGCTCATTCAGAAGACTCCAGAATTTACTGATTACGCAATACCGCAGCCCCACCATTGTGACGAGTTTAACTTAGACATCCATGATTATAATACAAGTACCGCTCTAAAGCCCTAATATTTCACTCAAACAAATACGTTGCTATTTATGGCAAGGACTGATGTAAAAAGAGTTTTTCGGGGACTGTTTAAGATCAAAAATTTGCTGGAATGGCGTGCCGAGATGCGCAGAAACCCTAGCAGGCTTGCCAGTATAAGATGAAAAGGTGATTTAGTTTAAAAAGAGGTCAAGCCGTTAACTCAAGCGGTTGAATTCGTCGCCTTTGCCTTGATTCACAGTAATAGGCAATAGATGCGTCACCACCAACCACATTACTCGTTATTTCTTCAAATTGCGTTGCAATGCAAAGCCAACTTTCGGTAGAGATATTAAGCCGCTCCAAAATAGGTAAGAGTGACATATCAATACTGCCACGTTTATCTTCTCTAACGATTCGTCCCGTTAGATCGACAAGCTCAAGATAGTCCTCTAATTTGAAAGGTAAACCTTGAGGCATGTTGTCTCTTGGGTAGCCAACAAAAGGAAATAGGCTTTCAGGCTGCTTGGAGCACTTTGCGGAGGAAATGCGTTTCTTCACGCTGGTAAAGTCTGATTTTTCCGGTGTTTCGCTGATTTTAGCTCGAAGTGGGTTGAGATCCACGTAAGCCATGCAGGCAGCTAAAGCGGCTTCATCTAACAGAGCTTGGGATTTAAAACAGCCTTCCCAGAACCTTCCCGTGCATTTGTCCTCAGCATTTGCTTGCCTAGCAATGGGTTCATTCAGTTCTTTCATCAGCCAACTGATGCCCATTAGCCGATTCAGATAGGTTTCTACGGAGGCTTCGACCAATTTTAAAGCAAAGTCTTCTAGCGCCTCTCCTTTGGCATATTTTTGAGTAAATTGCGTCCCTTTATGCAATTTATGCCAACGCTGAAGCACTTCTAATGTTGACCAGTTTTGAGCTTTTTGTGCATTCACATGCAACACCACATGAATGTGATTACTCATAATGGCATAAGCGCAAATATCAATAGAAAAGAGACTGGCAAGAAATAAAAGTCTATCTTCAATACAACCTCGGCGATGCTCGTAACATGCTCCGGTTACAGGGTCATCACCACACAAAAACGCCCTACGTACACAACGGGAAACGCAGTGATAGTAAGGCGTATCGTTTAAACTGATTTGCTGACTTCTTGCTCTTGGCATGACGAAATCTCTCTTCCATAAGAAATATACTGGTTAAATATACAGCTCATTCAGAGATCGTCAAGTTAGGGTGCGTGTCCACGTATCTTGTCCACGTATCTTCATCACCAAGGGCGCTGACCTTTAATAGGTTCAATAGAACCGTCCTTAATATTAACAACATATTCCGTGCCTTGTGTTGTGCCAGCAACAATTTCGCCGTCTTTTTTTAAGCTAATATCTGCATACGAAACGATTTTTCCTTCTGGTTGAAAAGGCTCTTTAATCTGCCAAACCTGTTCACCTTTTTCGTTAAAAGCGTAAACATTATTGGTTGGTAAAGACTCCATTTGTTTCTCACTAAATCCATAAGTTAAAACTAAAACCAAGTCATCGAGCTCAATCAATCCATATATATTGTGTTTCAACAAAACCTGATGATCATTAACATAAAAAAAACAACCTTGAAAACGCACTTTCATTAGTCTAGCTTCCTAGTATTGGATATCGCTGTTGGAGGCACTCTCGTATCTAACCACTCATATTGTGTAGCACCATTTCCTCCACCACCTTGAAGCTCAAAATTGGTTTCAACTTTACCGGTACGCATACGAGTACCTGCTGGAACATCAACATCAGACATGAATTGGGGCTTAGAAGGCAAAGAATATTTGCGTTGAATCTGTTCAGCAGTTAATCCTTCGACAGCTTCTTTACGCATCATCCAAGGACGAGCAGCGTTATCATCGCCATGAACACGAACAAACTTATCGTCCGATTTGATAGTAAACTCAGTAACCTGAGTTCCAGGTTTGTAGGGTGGTTTATAGCCATTATCAAAATTAACTTTATTAACGTCATCAGCGGTACGTAGAGTAACATCTATACGGTTTTCATATTTCCATGGCTGAGTAGAATTATTAGCTATCTGTGTGTTTGGATTATTCTCTACTTTAGCGGCACTCGTCTCGCTCGTTCCAGCGTTTGAGCTAGTGCTTGAATTATCCGCTACACTCTTTTTACTAATCCCTGTCTTGATCAATCCTGCGCCTGCGCCAAGACCAATCACTTCTAAACCAAATTCTGCTCCTTCTTGCAGGTTATGAGCATGCCCACCACGCTCTCCTTCGATTTCAATATAGTCTTTTTGGGTGGCGAGGTCGATGCCCTGCGCACCTGCTGCGGCAGCGGTGGCGACACTCTTTTGCAGATCATTCAGGGTATCGCCCATTGTTTCATTTATTATGACATCTTTACCAACCTCTATGGCGGTTTTGATCACACCTCCTGTCAATACTCCCAGTGCAAGCATCGCAGCATTGGCTTCTTCTGCTGGTAGTGTACTAACAAAGTCCCGAACCTCTTTCGCGCCTAACAGAACCTTTTCGACAGGGTTATTTTGACGGCCCGATGTGATTTCAACAACAAGCATACCTTCGCTATTTTTAGCTGACTCGTTGGTTGATGCTCCTTTTTCGATTTCCGGTGATTCCGGCTCCCTTCCATCAAGAAGCGCCTGCTCATTAGTCAATATGCCGCCAGCGGTTTGGAAAAGGTTTGGATTCGTCATAATTGACTTGGCGATTTTTGGATCAACCCCTACATCAATCAACGCATCCAGAGCGGCTTCTTCTCTTCCCTGTAGCTGAGCGGCTACCTCAGGATCATTTATGTTGTATAGGAATTTCGTGACGCCCTTCATGCCAAGTGCATTAGCTCCATCACCAGCTAATTCGTTAGTCTTTTCAACATCCTCGGCAATGTCTTCCCATCCTGCTTCGCTCAACATGCGGTTGTCGACGGTTAAAGACATGTCCAAACCACCACGTTCCATGTCTTTGGTGATTTCTTGGCTATTAGCCGCGTCTCGGTTGAGATCGGCAAACTGTGCTTGTTCGTTTAGGTCGGTACCGCTAACGGTGACGCTGCCTAGGCCTATTGTGACATTGTTGGTCTGGGCTTTTTCATGGCCGTTAAAGTTGGCACCCAGTGTGGTGGTGTTTTTGCTTAGGGAGAGATCTATTCCCTTGGATTGGCTGTTGTCGAAGTCTTGCAGATCTGCAACGGTTAAGGTGTCTGTGGTTAAATTTAACCGGTCAGTGCTGTTGCCTTCTTCATCAACAGCCGCAATGACACCGCCCGTTAGGCTGGTGTCTTTAGCCGCGATGTTGACTGTACTGCCGGTGATGCCGCTTTGTTGGTTTACCCAGGCACTGTCCGCGCTGCTTTGACTGGCGTTAATGCCGACATTATTACTGCTACCAAAACCAACACTTCCTCCAGTACTTTTACTATTACTGTTAGCAGTATCTTGTAGGCTAGCGACCGTTAAATTGTTGGTCGTAATATCAATATCTGTGGCGTTAAGGTTGCCACCTTTTATGGTGAGCTTGTCACTGTTGCTTACTAGGCTACCCGCGCCAATTTGGCTGTTGCTGTGCGTAACACTTTGACTGTCGCTTTTGCTCTGATTGGCATTAATACCGCCACTGAATCCACCCGATGAGCCATAGCTAGCACTCGCGCCTTCACTATGACTCTCAGTATTTTCGGTATAAGTGTTTTGACCAGCAGTAATATTGATGTTTTGGGCATTTAGTGCAAGCTGACCTACAGTGTTGATGCTGGAACCTTCGATGTTTAGGTTATTTTCACTTGCTACGCTTGCATTATTACCAATGTTTATATTGGAGCCATTCCAAGTACCTTGGGTAGTGGTGGTACTAGTTGTATCTGTTTGGGTGGTCACACCGCCGCTAACTGTAAAGCCATAGGTGGCAGTGCTGGCAGCAGCGCTGGCCCCTGCTGAAGTTACCGCTGTGGTGGCACTGGCAAGGTTAGCCGTAGCAGCGGCAAGGTTAACTTTGTAGAAATCCAAATCACTCTCAGGCAGTTTGCCTTCGGCGACTTTTTGCTTGGCGTCGTCATAAGCATCTTTAGCATCACCAACAGCGTCTTTGGCGTCTTTTAGGGCCTCTGCCGCTAGAACGACATCCACATAGGCATTTCTTACACCAGCATCGAGGGTTTTGGTTTTGGTGATGCTGTCATGGGTGGTTTCTGTGGTGGCTTCTCGACCACCAATCAGTACGTTGTCCCCTTCAATACTGACATCGTTGGTGACGTTCACATCACTCGCGACAATGGCAACATTATTGTTGGCTTGAATGTTGAGATTACCCGCCGAGATAGAGCTGCCCGCCCAGGTATTAGATGTGGTTGTTGTGCGTTCGGTTTGATCGGTCTCAGTGATACTCGCGAGGCTGATTTGATCTTTTTGTAACGCCGCGCCCTTACCTGAGACTGTTTGATCAGTGTGAGCATTAGAGACGACGGTTTGCTCACGAGCTGCATCTATGATGATGTCGTTGGCGCTCAGGTTCGCCGTATTGGAGACCTCGACATTGGTACCGATCAGGGTAAGGTTGTTTTGTGCATTGATATCAAGCTCATTGGCAGCAAGAGTCGCCGTCTGCTGTGTTAATGAGTCAGTACGAGTCGCATCCGCTTCCCCTACTTTGATGTCACCATGCACTAAGCCGCCTGTACCTATTGCGGCAACCACAGCTAAGCCTTTGGCAAGATCTTTAAATATGCCACGGAAGCCAGAGGAGGATTCACTCCACTCACTGCTTTGCAGGGCTTTGCTGCCCACTATCACGTTCCCCACCTGCGCACCATTGGCACTGACATAGTTACCATCGGCATTTTGTGTGACGGCTTGTAGTGAGTCAGAGCCTGCGCCCATTGATAAGGTATCGTTGGCGGCTAAAGTCGCACCTTCCAGGGTAATGTTATTACCTGACGCCAATGCAATATCGCCATCACCAGAGGTCCCATTGGCAACGAGATCGCTGGTAACAGCCGTTTGTGTGATCGAGCCTTGGTCTTTGGCCTTGACTTTAAAAGTACCTTTTTTCTGTTCTTGGTAACGAGAAGAGGATTGATCCACCGCTGATAAGAGTTGAATATCGCCTTGAGCCTGTAAATCAATACCACCTGCGGCTGTGGCTTTGGAGCCCGATAGAATAATATCCGCTCCTGAAGTGATTTGAATATCGCCACCAGAGGCTAGATTCGTACCTTGGTTGGTAGTGCTTTCAGACGTAGAGGTTTTAGTAGAGGTTTTCGAGCCCAATAAACCAGATCTTTTCTTTTTCACTTCTTCAAAGCTGGAATTAGTCGCTTGGGCACTGGCTAACATCACATCTCCACCCGCAGCCAACGCAATGTCGTTATCACCAGTAAGAGTCGAACCTTCTGAGAAGATATCCTGCTGACTTACTAGATTTAATGTACCGCCAGCGCTTAGTTTGGTGCCTGTGAGGCTTTCGTTGTGAGAACTTTTTTCCGTGGCATTACCACCACCGCCTACAAAGCTGTATGCGTCTTTGGTGTCTTTCACCGCCAAAAGATCAATGTTGTTGGCGGATAGAGTCAAGTCTTCCTCCGCTGCCAACTGAGCACCTTGGCTGGTGATTGTTTCCGCAGCTTGTATATTAATATTGCCGGCTTCTAACTGACTCAATTGATGGGTCACACTTGAACTGGTCGTAATATCTTTTGTACGAGGATTCCATTTACTGGAATTATCTATCGTACGCTTTGTCGAATCGGCTAGAGCAAGCAATTCCACTTCTTCCGCACTAATGTCGATGCTCTGTGTTGCCTTAATATGTGCGGCTTCTGACGTCACTTTTCCAGATTCGGCGTTCAAGGCTACCGTTTTACCGGTCAACTGAGTCATATTGTGTGTCGTTGTGGTTGTAATGTCATCCGTAAAACCTGTCGTTTGCATCGATTGAGTGGCAGAAAGCTGAATGTCATTGCCTGCTGCCAGGGCTAAGCTGCCTTGTGCCTCCACAGAGCTAGCAACCATTTTAATATCCTGCCCTGCGGATAAATGGATATCCTGCCCAGATAAATCACCGCCAATTGAAGTGAGATCTTCACTTGCATCAAGAGTCAGCGAATCTGTTGCAGTTAAGCTACCCGTGTTTTCTATGTTTTTCGCTTTGACGTTTAACCCATTGCTTGCCAGGATAGCCCCTGAGTTAGTCAGACTCTCGTCCACCTCGATATCAATGTTGTTGGCAGCAATCAAGGCTCCATCTGGTCGCAACATCAGATCGTCGGTATTAGGTAAGTAGACCTTAGGAACCAAGGCTTGTTTGGGACCAGAAGCGGTTTGTACTGTCTCAGTCACCATCCATACTATGGGCTGTTTTAGCTTGGCTACTTGTTCATTACTGAGTGCAATACCAGTGCTTAATTTTAAGTCTGTGTATATATTTAAAGCATTGTCCATCAAGGTCGCGTAGGCGGATTCAATGTCCTCTTGATTAGGTAAGGTTTGTTGTCCTGTGTAGGAGAGTATTTGCTGACGCACCATTTGTTGCTCTAAATAGCCGTCCCCAAGGCGCGATGCAGTTTTGCCTGTACGTCCGTTGCTATCTCCTAGCATTTTATTCAACAGATAGTCAGATGAAATAAAGGTTTTGTAATTGGTGAATAAAGGGTTGGTTTCAATCAGGTAACCAGAACCTAATGATTGGGTAACGGAAAATTGGGCACTGCTAATAAAATCGTCTATTGAAAGGTCATCAAAAATAGCATTTCGGCGTTGCTTAATCATCTCAGCACGGCTTAACTCTTCTGATATTTCATCCACACTACCTACATTTTGTATGCTGCCGCCTTTGCCAGTGATGGCATTTTTACTAGAAAGCGTAGGAGAGAGTAATGATACAGGCTTTGTATTAAGGCGATTGAAATTAGTTGTCGTCTCGCTCCTTCTCTCTCGGTTATAAGAACCTTTACCTTTACGACTTTCGCGATAAAAAGAATGCCAAATTTTTAGATTTCGATCTGTTCCATTCGTTTTAATGGTTTGTGTCGCAGTCAAAGACTGATTGTTAATCCCGCCATTAAAGTTCAGGTTGTTATTGGCACTGATAGTGGAATAAAGATTATCAACATAACCTTCGACGTTTAAACTCCCTTGGGACGTGATTTTACCTTCCACACTGATTTGGGAGATGTATGGAGTAACAATAGTCTCTGTATATGTGGTAAAGGTTTGTTCAGTTATTTTCCCTTTTCTCTCATGCACAGGCTCTTGTATAACTATAATGCTGCCAGTGATTTCATGATTTCTACTGACGGAATTATGCTCAACTTTCACAAGGGATCGTTTATTAACGATGTTACTCGCCTCAATGGTTAAGTCCCCACCTCGGGTTTCAATATCTGCCGAACTGTTGGTGATATTGCCTTTGGCATACAATTCTCCGCTGCCCAAGCTGAACAAAGACGCCCCATCGTAATTATCAATACTGCTATTCGATGCCAGATCCAGATACTCATTGGCCACGATGGCCCCATTACTGCCTGAGTTTAATAGGCTACTGCTGTTCAAGGTGACACGATTGGCTCCAATTACACCATAGTTAGCTAGGCTGCCTAAGGTTAAATCCAATTGGCCGTTTAACGCGGTGATCGTGCCGTTGCTTTGGTTAGTCAGACTACCAGAACGAGGATTCTCGACATTATCTTCTGTGCTTTGGATAGCTTGCGCAGTTTGAATGGTATTTCGTGCTTCAATTATGGCGTTGTCATTGGTTAAAGCACCTTCCCAGTCTAGGGTGATAGTGTCGTTGGCACGGATTAATGCCCCTGCTGTATTATCAATGTTGCGGCTGGACAAACGTATATTTTGTGCGGATTCAATCTGACTGACGGTATTAATCAGGTCCGTCCTCGCTTCAATGGTTAACAAACCATTGGTACGAATGCTGGCGCTGTTAGTGTTACTCACCTCTCCCTTAGTAGCGATTAAGGTAGCATCGCCTGTAGCGCTAATCCGACTGTTACTGGTGTCATTGTAAATGGCCGTGGCCGTCAATTTAACATCCTTACCCGTTAACGTTCCCTTATTGGTTAACGGCCCAGTTAGAGTCAGTATATCGTCGTCTTCCCGCTCGCCAATCATGATGTTTAGGATGCCATTTTCTGCCAACATAGTACTGTTGGCATCGTTGCTAAAAGCTTGACTGATAAGAGTAAGGTCATGAGCAGCTTCTATTGTGCTCGTTTGATTAACAAGCCCCCCCAGAGATTGCAGTGTCATGTCATTGGAAGAGTAAGTATTGGCGCCATTCAAGTTACTGAATGTCCCATTGGTATGAATAACCAGCTGATCATCAGAAGAAAAAATGGCGTCGTTATCATTAACAATGTCGCCATATGATGACAAGTTTAATGTTTTCGCAGCGTGTACTTGAGCATTTTGATTCGAATTAACCAGAGTTTGTGTCGCCGCTAATGACACCTTATTGCCCAAAATTGCTCCACTGTTTTTCAACACATTGGCTTCAATTTGAATATCATCAGCACTTAAAGTTGCACCGTGAACAATATTTCCTTGACTATCAAGCACTATATCGTCAACGGCCCTGACTTCACCGCCGATATTCACGCCCAATCCTTGTTCAGTACCAATCAAACGAATACGATTGGCGTACATGCCGCCAATGGCCGCAACGTCCAATGCAAATTCTTCCCGTTCACCACTGGATCGAGCAGTAACAGACTTGTCTTGGTAGTTAATGAGGTTATCACCGGTGATGATGGTGGCCTGATCAGTCCATAGTTTGGCATTAAGCTTGACACTACGCGCCAAAATATCTAACTCATGAGTTTGGGTATCGTTCAAACCTTGACCAGAAATGGCAATATCGCCTCGTGAAACGTCAAAACCAGACAAACCACCCTGCCCGTCGAATAATGCTTGGCCAGTTGTTAAAGTCGCTCGAGTGGTATTGATAAACCCACAGCCGTCACAAGTTATGCCATTTTGGTTGGCAATAACCATCTCGGCAGATCGTCCAGCGATTTCCATGTAGCCATTTAAAGCACTACGGCTGTTACCTGTGACTTCATTTAATATAATGCTAGCGCTCTTGCCTTCTAGCCGCTGGTTTCCATCGATATAACCAGCTAATTGAGTAGCTGTTATGTTCGTCGAATTATTAAAGATCAAACCAATGTTGTTAACATTAAGTTGATCGTACTCGTTACGAGACACGCCTTTCGCCGATGGTGCATTTATGTTGACAATAGGAACACCACTAGCAGAGACATCAAACCCCGGAGCATGTGCACTGTTCAATGCAGCTTTCGCGCCCTCTGCTAGCAAAACCCCAGGGGCAGAGAGATAAGCCGATAATATAATCTGTGCTATATACTTTTTGTTACGACGAAATGGCTCCAATAACGATACATTAGAAGATTTTTTAAACTTTAAAGAGGTGGTTTTCTGATGGGTAATTTTATCAAGCGATACCGATTGAAATAATCCCATGACTAAAAAACAACATTTCACACATCGTCTTAATTTAAACATGTAACTCATCCCTAAGTTGATTCAATTGTATCTATATTGAAACTGACTATTATTTAATATCGTTTAAAATTGAGCTGACAGCATCGCGCTAATTTAAAAGTCATTTTTTTTAGCGTATGGTCCGTATTCAATAAAAGGCTCTGAAACTGCTATATCGAAGTTCATATTAGATATATCTCCTTTTACTCCAACGGTTACCCCCATCATTGTTCGACTGGTCTCATTCTCAGCACCATCTCCAGAAACTTGCCCAATATCTAACCCCAAATATGGAAAGAATGAAGCGCTATTTATCGGAATAGGTAGGCCGACATCATTCTTTAAGCGCCAGCCATGCTCTGCGCTTAATGATTCATCGCTATTAAACCCTCTTACCGTGTAACGGCCACCGTTAGAGAACCAGTCCAAAGAATAGATAGCTGTATCTGAATACTGCGCAAACAAACGCCCTGTATAATTCATTTGCTGCTCAAAAAAGGTAAATGGATGATTCAAAGAAAGAGACATAGAGTAAAAACGATAGTCCGGCTGAGCGACATTTTCTGCAGCGTCAAGGCTACGTTTATCGGCCCCTAGCCAGTTATCAATCCCTTGATGAATATCGAAAGAAAAGTCGAAGATACTGCGACCCAAAAAGTGTCGATAGTTTAATCCCAAATCAAGTTCGGTGAGATTGCGTCGTTGGGCGTTGATTTCAGCATCTTCTACATAGCTGCGCCTAGTTCTTGTTTTCAGTTCACTGTTAAGAGTTAGCTTTGCTTTGTTATTACGCAGAGCAACATAGTCAAGACTCAGCTTACTGTTCTGGCTATTTCCGCTCAATTCAAAGTCTCGCACACTACCTTGGGTGACCTGAAGATAATCTGAATGACTATAAGAAAGTCCTAATAACCAATATCCGAAAGGCATACTCCAAGAAAAATACCGACTATTAGACTCACCTACAGCGCCCCCCCTAGATCTAGAAAAGGAAGTCGCTAAAACATCTTGCGCACCAACAAAATTATCGACCACAGCATTTACCGTAAGAGGATATTTTCCTGTTGCTTCACTACCACTATCATCAATCGACGTACTGATTAACCAAGATTTAGACTGCTTCACTTCAGCAATCAATATACTGGAATTAGGATAGTTCCCCGGTTTGATACTGAACTTTACATCTTGAGAATGAAGTCGACTCAATTGTTCAACAGCTTGTTCCATGTCACGTAAGCTAAGAACTTTGCCTTCTTTTACAGGTAAAGCATTCTTCCAACTAAACCGATACTCACTAGGAAATACTATGCGCTCAACAAACCCCTCTTCCACTTTTATCATGACGGTTCGGGAAGCGATGTTTTGTTCAGGCAATACCGCTCTTGATGTTACATAGCCATCTGCCAATAACTTTTGATTGATCAGACGAACATAAGCTTTCAAAGTTTGAATACCGATACATTGCCCAAGATATTGTTCGCCCTGAGCTAATGCCCAACCGGAAAGCAGACCATTAACTTCAATATGGTCCACAACAAAACACACTTCCTCATCTTCTACTATCTGCGGTGTGACAGAAGGCTGTGGCAGCTGAATGGGAGGTCTAGCTTCTTCAAGACTTCTATTCAGTGTTTCTTCAGCTTCTTTGTTGCGTAGACGCCAATCAGCCTGGTTACGTATCATTTCCTCTTCCGCCGAGGAAGAGTTTTCAGAAAAAAGAACTAAATACAACAAGAAAAATGTAAATAATGAGCGGAGAACCACTAAGAAAATCCATTTTTATACGTAAGTTTACCTTAAACTACACTATTAACATAAATAGAACAATTATTATTCAATCATTTGCTAAATGGAAATTGAAACAAAATGCACATCTTAGGCAAAATACAAACAAACCTACAATTGATTCGTAACTCCCATTTAACTCCATCCACGCCTTAAAATTACAGACTTTAGAGGGTTATAAATACCATTATCACGAATCTGCTAATACAAAGTCCCTTGTTCTGTTATCTAGTTAAGGCCCTACTCATTAACTGGCGTGGTCGTGAAGTTATGAATGAGACTATATTTAGCATCCACAGCAATATGTGTCTTTAACTCGCGGAAAACATTAATTACCGCTCTAACCTGATGCAATCCGGGATCTCATGACTTCGTTTTATTTTAGATTGGACAAGCTACCTCAATGATTGTTGTTTCAACAATAGCCTTTTTCTTGAAGCGAACTCCTAAGCTCGATAATCATTTATTCACTTCTTTAAGGACGTTTGCGCTTATTTCAATAAATTATTGAAGTTCATGACTGTCGTATGATCAGAGAAAGCCCTTTCATGTAATAAATCTGCAAATAAACGCATGGAAGTAATCTCATAAAGGATGCCAGCCATAGCGGTATCACTTATGGTGTATCAGTTTGAATAAAGCGAGCCCATAACATAGTAGTAAGCAGATAAGGTTATTGCCCATTACATGCTTTTGGATAGAAAAGACACGTTAAGTGGCTCAAGGGAATAAGAAAAGCCTTAATAATTGTAATCATTGGGGTAAGAGTAAAGTCACTGTAACAACAAGCCCATGAGCTCGGGTTTATAAACTCCTAGCTTCTAAACCAATTTATCCCAACAACATAATTGCCTGCCTCATCGTTATCGTAAGCCACAAAGACTTTTTCGATGCTGTAATCCTTAAACGCTGCCAATAATTAATCCGTAAAGCCATTTGTCCCAAAGCTCGCTGTGACATTCCTAACCCCATGTACCCAGAACGTTAAGGCATCAATCAACGATTCACAGAGGATAATTTCCGTGCTGGCATTGAAGACAGATAGATTAAATACGCCTCGATGCTTCCCCGGTAAATACACATGCCGCTTATTTTTATCGACTTGTTATCAGGACTAATCCGGCGGTCATACACTTCTTGAACCATTCCACGTTCATCAATGACAGGAATCACTAAACAACCCGCAAAATGCTCTTTACCGGTGGCCTGACGTAACACACCTAGATTTTTCAGCGTCTCTCTAATCTGCTGCCCCGCTTGTGTGTGCTTTGGCGGAAGACGATACATGATGTTTTGGGTACACAATCCCAACTTGAAGTGTTTAACCAGTTCAGGATGTAACTGACCATTATATTGAAAAAAAGTGATTTACATCACTTTTTTGTAATGACATCAAAATATAATAATGAAACTCTAAGGTTCCCGTATTATGAGGAAAAATCATTTGTAGCTGATATGAGTAGCATTCTGAGATATGTAATTTTACCCAGTAACCCATTGGTGAAGAGTATGTTACGGACGAATATGAGAATTCAGGTATGGAATCACTTCCTTCCATCTAGGGAACGTTGCACTACCGAAGTGTATTAATTCTCCGTCAAACCCATCTTGCCCTTTTCCCTGAACGTTATCATCAATGAGATATCGCCCTTTGAGTAAGCACTTTTTAGGTGAAAAGATGAGTTTATTAACAAACTCCAATCCAAAGTACTTTTCTATCCAGATTCTTTTTTCTGTGTAGCACAAAGGGTTCTTTATCGAAGGAGCAGTAAGAATATAAGGATCAAAATGCTCAGAGTTTATTAAAAGCTTGACAGATTCAATAGCATTCGGAATCGGCTCTAGATTTGCAAAAAATCCATGCTGAGACTGAGGGTATAGAACCTTGGGTTCACGCTGGATGTGAAACGCGCTTAGCACCGTTGCCAAGCGCCCTTATACTAAATTTAGTAGGCCTGGTAAATGTGATCCGTTACAGCAATTTTAGACACTGAGTTAAGCGAGTAAACTGCTGGTACTGATCAAAAGCTCTTTGCGGATTCTAAGGCGTTCACTGATAAATTCGGCATCGGCGAAAGAGAGTGGGTTGATGGACGTAGGAATCGTGATCAGATTAGCTCGGCAAGATCATCTCATTTGTTCGACTAAATAGTATTTTCCTTAATGGTAAAGTTTTTAAATCGAGTACGCTTTCATAAAATCAAATTCATCTTCGTATCGTTCTAAAGGCTTAACTGGTAGCCATTCTTTAGGAAGGTTAGGACTGTCGATGTCTAATTCATAACCATGACGGATGGCTAATTTACTGTATTTCAATGCAGATGGTACGACTAAACCCTGCATAAAAGCAGAACTATCCCACTCTTTTCTATGATTCATTTTTCTTGGACTGACGAGCTCTTTGATCGCCGCCTCCATACCATGTAAATCCCCTTTAGCCAACGCTAAATAAAACTGCTGGTCAAT
>NZ_BAAGVX010000017.1:0-568 GCF_054780655.1 Marinomonas epiphytica | reverse complement strand
CCTTCTTTCATGGTGCTGATTGCTGTTTGGGTTGAAGTTTGGATAGTGCTAACGATGTCGGTGATTTTGCCTGTTGCATCCACCGTTTTCTCTGCTAATGAACGAACTTCGTCTGCAACAACTGAGAAGCCGCGGCCTGCTTCACCAGCACGAGCGGCTTCAATAGCGGCATTAAGAGCCAGTAGGTTCGTCTGGTTGGCAAGGTCGTTAATCATACCAATCACGTTATCAATGTCTTTAGATAGCTGACCAAGCTCATTAAGCTGGCCGCTGGTTTGGTTCACAACACTAATCGTGTCAGTAAGGCTACTAAGCGCATTTTTAATTGTCTCAGAGCCGACTTTAGCCGATTCATAAGTGTTCTGTGATTGTTGGCTTAGTTCGTCAGTCGTGGTTGAAATGCTGCTGATGGTCACAGAAATTTCTTCAGTTGCTGCGGCAATGGAGTTGGTTTGTTCGCTCACTGAACGGTTGCTGTTCGCAATGTTGGTGACGGCTTGGTTAAGCTCAGACACCATGTTGTTGACATCACTTGTGGTGCTCACCACATCGCCAATAACCGACCCTA
>NZ_BAAGVX010000016.1:0-85830 GCF_054780655.1 Marinomonas epiphytica | reverse complement strand
TCCGCCGCTCGACGCCTGATAGCAAGCTATCATCGTTTCCGCTCGACTTGCATGTGTTAAGCCTGCCGCCAGCGTTCAATCTGAGCCATGATCAAACTCTTCAGTTAAAAAAGTTTGCTTACTCAAGCATCGAAACACTAACAATTTACTTAATAAAGCGAATTGACGTGTTAGACGTCTCGTAAGACTTCAATATTTTTTGAAGCCTCCAGCGAGCGCCCACACAAATTATCTGATTATCTATTTTAAAGAGCGTTGCCGTTACACTTAAGCGACTCAATCTCTGTAAGAGTTTGAAGCCCTGTCCGTGTCAGCGAGGGCGTATATTAAGGATCTACAGATTTAGTGCAAGTACTTTTTTAACTTTTTTATAAAAAAGTTTGTACTCACCCTATTTTGCTACTTCACCTCGACAATACGCAGTTCTTTAGGCATGGAAAAAGAGACATTCTCTTCCTGCCCCTGTAGTTCTTCTGGCGTTTTACCGCCTTCTTGTACAAGACGCTCAATGACTTCATTGATTAAGACTTCGGGGGCAGAAGCTCCAGCGGTAATTCCCACGCTATCAATGCTTTGCAACCAAGCGGTATTAATTTCACTCGCGTTATCGATTAAATAAGCGTTTGTCCCCATACGCTCAGCCAACTCTTTTAGGCGATTTGAGTTAGAACTGTTTACAGAGCCAACGACCAATACCAACTGAGAGTTTTGCGCTAATGTTTTCACTGCGTCCTGACGATTTTGAGTCGCGTAACAAATATCATCCTTTTTCGGCCCTACTATTTGAGGGAAATGCTCCCTTAACGCATCAATCACAACTGACGTATCGTCCATAGACAAAGTCGTCTGGGTCACGAAGGCCAGCTTGTCTGGATTATTGACTTTTAGGTTTGCAACATCTTCGGGGTTCTCTACTAGATAGATATTCCCACCCTTGGAATTATCATATTGCCCCATTGTTCCTTCAACTTCTGGGTGTCCATCGTGTCCAATTAATACACACTCCATACCGTCACGGGAATAGCGCAATACTTCTAGGTGCACTTTCGTCACCAGCGGGCAAGTTGCGTCAAACACTTTTAAGCCACGACGTGCTGCTTCGTCTCGAACTGCTTTTGATACCCCATGAGCACTAAAGATCACAATGTGGTCGTCTGGCACTTGGTCAAGCTCATCAACAAAAACCGCACCTCTAGATTTCAATGACTCGACAACAAATTTGTTGTGTACCACTTCATGGCGCACATAAATAGGCGCTTCAAACAAATCCAGGCAGCGATTCACGATTTCAATAGCACGGTCGACTCCCGCACAAAAGCCGCGTGGGTTTGCTAGTTGTATTGCAAAGCTCATTATGCCGTCTCCACCGAGATGATGTGCGCACGAAAAGTGAGTGTGCGCCCAGCCAATGGATGATTAAAATCGACTTCTACATCGTTTTCATTAATCGCTGCAATGACCCCTGGCAACTCATTTTTGCTGACGTCTGCAAAAGACACTACCATGCCTTCTTCTAGGTCCATTGAGAATTGTGTACGCGCAATTCGCTGGATGTTACTTTCATTACGAACACCAAAGGCTTTTTCAGGTGGCATTTCAAAACGGCTCTCTTGCCCTTCCGACATACCTAGCAAAGCCTCTTCAAAGGCTGGTAACAAGCTACCGTCACCAAAAGCAAAGCTTGCTGGTGTTTGCGAAAAATTTGTATCTACGATGGAGCCGTCTTCCAGAGACAGCTCAAAATGCAAAGTGATTCGACTGTTCTCAGTCACTAAACTCATTTTTCTATACCTTCTGGCTTTTTAGCCAGTACACTTTCAAACAGCATTAATATGACACCAAGTGTAATTGCACTATCAGCCACATTAAATGCTGGAAAATACCATGTTTGTTGCCAGTGAAACTGTAAAAAGTCCACCACATGCCCGTATACTAGTCGATCGTATAAGTTACCAATGGCGCCACCAAGAATCAGACTTAATGAAATCGCTTCCCAGCGGTTGGTATGGGCGATCTTAATGAGCCGCCAACTAATCCCCAGCACAACCAATATAGCTATAATGGAGAAGAACCATCGCTGCCAACCACCAGCGCCAGCTAAAAAGCTAAACGCAGCCCCAGTGTTATAACGCAGAGTTAAGTCGAAAAATGGCCATACTGCGATTTCTTGACCATAGTACAGGTTCGACTCAACGGCTTGCTTAGTCAGCCAATCAAGTAAAAACAAGAAAGCAGCCAGTATCCACCAGCTACTCAACCTTTGCCACATTGCTTTTATTGTCATTTAAGCAAATAGGCGTTGCTCGCCCTCTCCGTCTGGCAGATTGCTAATACAACGATCACACAACTCAGGATGTTCCTCGCGCTGCCCGACCTCTTCTCTGTGGTGCCAACAACGAACACACTTAGTGTTCTGACTTACTTCAACAGAGACTTTTAAGCCTGCAAGATCGGTGGCAACAGCCACTTCTTCGGCTTGCTCTAAAGGCAGCACTTTCACGTCTGAGGTTATGAGAACAAAGCGCAACTCATCATTCAGGCTATTCAGCAACTCCTGTAGTTCAGTACTGCAGTACAGAGTAATTTCAGCGCTTAGACTCGCTTTCATTTTACCTTCGCTACGAGCCGCCTCGATTACCTTATTTGTGGCAACCTTAACCTCTAGCACTTGTTTCCAGAAATCACGCCCCATAGCTTCTTCACCCGACAAGGTTTCTAAACCTTCATACCAAGTCGACAAGAATACTGACTCACTGCGCTCACCTGGCAGAGACTGCCATAGTTCATCGGCAGTAAAGCTAAGGATAGGTGAAACCCAACGAACAAATGCTTCCATGATGTGATACAAGGCAGTTTGTGCAGAACGACGAGCAAGGCTATCCGCTTGCGTGGTGTACTGACGGTCCTTAATAACATCAAGGTAGAAACTACCCAAATCAAGAGAACAAAAGTTCTGTATCTTTTGCACTACAGAGTGGAATTGATACTCATTGTAAGCATCATTGATTTCTACTTGTAATTGGGCTGCACGATCGACAATCCAGCGATCTAGAGCAATCATTTCATTGTTCGGCACTAAATCCGTTGCTGGATTAAAGCCACTCATGTTGGACAACATGAAACGAGCAGTATTACGAATACGGCGGTAAGAATCTGCTACTCGTTTTAAGATCTCATCCGACACAGTCATTTCTGTGGTGTAGTCTGTCGCTGCAACCCAAAGGCGAATGATATCTGCCCCCAAAGTATCCATCACTTTCTGTGGAGACAATACATTCCCAAGAGATTTGGACATCTTACGGCCATCACCATCTACTGTGAAACCATGAGTTAGCACTTGCTTGTATGGAGGTACACCACGAACGGCAATGGAGGTTTTCAAAGAAGATTGGAACCAACCACGGTGCTGATCTGAGCCTTCTAAATACAAATCGGCCGGGAAGCTAAGCTCTTCTCTTTGATCGATCACTGAATAGTGCGTCACACCTGAGTCGAACCATACGTCTAAAGTGTCTGTCACCTTACTGTATTGCTCTGCTTCATCACCAAGTAGGTCAGCGGCATCCAGCTCAAACCAAGCATCAATACCTTCCCCTTCAATACGTTTGGCAACCTCTTCAATCAAACGTGGTGTCTCTGGGTGAAGTTCTTGTGTTTCCTTATGGATGAAAAGAGCAATAGGCACACCCCAAGTACGTTGGCGCGACACACACCAGTCAGGACTGTTATTTAACATCCCTTCCATGCGATTTTGCCCCCAACTTGGCACCCATTTCACCCCTTCAACTGCGTTTTTCGCAGCATCCAGTAAACCTTCTTCTGTCATGCTGATAAACCACTGAGGTGTAGCACGGAAGATCAATGGAGTCTTAGTACGCCAGCAATGCGGGTAACTATGAAATATTTTAGACTCGAACACCAAAGCACTGTTACGGTTCAAAGCCTCTAAAATAGCACCGTCTACTTTATAAACATGCAGACCAGCAAACTCTCCAGCGGCCTCTGAGTACACGCCGTTGTCTTGCACCAAGTTAATCGTAGACAAGCCATTAGCACGGCCAACATTGAAGTCGTCTACACCGTGGTCAGGTGCCGTATGCACACAGCCCGTACCAGCGTCAGTCGTAACATGGTCGCCCAAGATCACAGGGATATCACGCTCTATAAACGGATGACTTAACAGCGTTCCTGCAAGATTGCTACCTAGCGCACGCCCAACAACACGGTAGTTTTCCTTACCGTATCGAGCCATGACATCGTCTACCATGTCTTCAGCAAAAATTAAGCGCTCTAACCCCTGCCCCATATCAACCTCAACCAACGCATAGTTGAATTCAGGGTGAATAGACACGGCTTGGCTTGCTGGAAGTGTCCAAGGGGTGGTAGTCCAAATAACAACAGACACCTTACCTTCGCCCTCTAGGTCAGAAAAGCTTGCTAGTAAAGCGGCTTCGTCTTTAGGAGCATAACGTACATCAAGCGACAATGAGGTCTTATCTTGATACTCCACTTCAGCTTCAGCCAAAGCAGAACCACCCACAACACTCCAATAAACTGGCTTAAAGCCTTTTACAAGGTGACCATTCTGAGCAATTTTGCCTAACGCTCGAACTATATTAGCTTCCGTTTCAAAGTTCATGGTGAGATACGGTTTATCCCAATCCCCCATAACACCAAGACGCACAAAGTCTTTCTTTTGCTCTTCAATTTGCGAGTAGGCATATTCACGACATTTAGCACGAAATTCTTTGTAAGATACTTTGCTACCAGCTTTGCCAATTAACTGCTCGACCTTATGCTCAATAGGCAAACCGTGACAATCCCAACCAGGAATATAAGGCGCATCGTAGCCACTCACAGTTTTGGATTTTACGATAATATCTTTGAGGATTTTATTAACCGCATGACCAATGTGAATACTACCGTTAGCGTATGGAGGGCCATCATGGAGAACGAATGATTTGCGCCCTTTGCTAATGTCACGTACTTTCTTATATAGATCCATATCTTGCCAGCGTTTAAGCATCGCCGGTTCACGTTTTGCCAAGTCTCCACGCATTGGGAAGTCAGTCTGTGGCAAATTAAGCGTCGGTTTATAATCACTCATGGTTTTCTGCTTTATCCTCAAAGATCATCAGTTCACTGATTAGGCAAAGAAACGAATTGCTTCTTCTTTGTCACATTGTATTTGTTTTTCCAGCGCATCTAAGCTGGCCATTTTTTGTTCTGCCCGAATAAACTGACAGAAAGTCACCTCTACGTATTGGTTGTACAGGTCACCGTTAAAATTGAATAGGTGCACTTCTAAGATGGGCGTCTTACCTTGTACGGTAGGGCGAACACCAATATTAGCAACCCCTTCGTGCAATTTTCCTTGCACTTCTAGTGTTACCGCATAAACCCCTGATAGGGCGGGCTTAATACCCTTCAAATGTACATTCGCTGTCGGAAAGCCTAAAGTGCGCCCCAATTGTTGACCTTGAATCACACGACCACTCAAGGTAACAGGGTGCCCCATATTTTGTTGCGCCCCCATGACATCGCCTTGCTCTAAGGCTTCACGCACTAGAGTGCTGCTAATTCGCTGCCCTTGTAAGTTCAACACTGACGGAGTGTTTTCAACATTAAACTTGTGATCCATGCCAAAACCTTGCAAGTAGGCAAAGTCTCCTTGTCGGTCACAACCAAACCGAAAATCATCCCCTACAACTAAGTGCTGAACCGATAGGCCATCTAGCAATATATGCTCACAAAAAGCTTGCGCTGTAAGCTGTTGAAGTTTGGGGTTAAATGGCATACACAAAACAAAATCGATCCCCTGTTCTGCCAGCCAAGTCACTTTGTCTCGCAATCGTCCAATACGACCAGGAGCCGTTTGCGCAGCAAAAAACTCCCGTGGCTGAGGCTCAAAAATCATAACGCCAGCAGGACACTTATAACGATTAGCCAGCTCTTTTACACGCGTTAAAATAGCACTATGACCTAGGTGAACACCGTCGAAGTTACCTATCGTCAACACACTTTCTTTGTGCTTTGAACGGATATTGTGAATACCGCGTATTAACTCCATATCACCCCATGCCGGAACGTCTTGCTTAGCGTCGAAAAAATAACCGCGATTATATAGCAGTTCCGCACTTGAAGGTAGGGCTGCAAGGCGAGTCAAAATAATGATGAGTCACCCGCAGCACCCCACACTCAAGAATGCTTCAAAATACGTAGCCGCAAACCAGCCAAAAACGCCGCAAGAACATAAACTGAGACACCACACACGACAACAACAGACATACAGCCAACGCGATCCAGATCACTCATTTGCGTCCATTGCCAGCCCATTTGCAAAAAGCCCCACAGGCAAGCAATAAGTGCAAAACTCCCTACTAACAAAATCCTGAGCAAAGCTCGCCAAGCCCCAGTAAACATATGATGCCCCTGTTTACGCAAGCCGTACCAAAGCAAAAAGGCATTAAGCAAAGCAGATAACGTAGTCGCAAGTGCCAACCCAACATGCCCCAGAGGCCACACTAAGATAAGGTTAAACCCCATATTTGCAATCATCGCAATAATACCGATACGCACAGGCGTTTTTGTATCCTGGCGCGCATAATAACCCGGCGCTAAAACCTTGATTAGCATCATAAAGACCAGCCCCAAAGAATAGGCCTGCAGACTCTGCGCCGCCATCAAAACATCTTGCTCGGTCAATTCACCTCGATAAAAAATGGTCGCAATCAAAGGCTCAGCCAACATAAACAAAGCCACCGCAGAAGGCACCGCAATCAACAACAGCACTCGTAACCCCCAATCTAATGTAGAGGAAAAGCGTGCCCTATCATCACCCGCAAAATTACGTGACAGAGTAGGCAGAATGACAGTACTAATCGCAATAGCAAAGATCCCTAGCGGCAACTCATATAGGCGATCTGACAAATACAACCAAGTGATACTGCCTGTTTGCAAGAATGACGCGAGCACAGTATCCAGTAATAAGTTTATTTGCCCCACCGAAACACCAAACAGAGCAGGCCCCATCAACAATAGAATTTTTTTTACACCTGGGTGAGAAAAACCCAACTTAGGCATAGGTAGCAATTTCAATTTAGCAAGAAACGGCACCTGAAAAAGAAGCTGCACCAAACCAGCCGCAAATACCCCCCAAGCGACCACTTTTTCAGCTTGAACTGCATATTGAGCAAAGCCCAGTGTTGCCACCAACAAAGACAGATTAAGCAAAATCGGGGTGATCGCTGGCACACCATATTCACCATGAGCATTCAGAATCCCCCCGGCAAGAGCAGTCAGCGAAATAAACAAAAGGTAAGGAAAGGTAATGGTTAACAATTCTGAAGCCAACGCCAGTTGAGCTGCATCATCAGAGAAACCCGGCGCAAAAATATACACAACCCACGGAGCTGCCACCATAAACAAAACCGTTACTACCAATAACACTAGGGCCAAAGAGCCGGTCACCGCGGCGACCAACTCCCGAACTTCTTCTTTTGTTTGGTTGACTCGATAATCACTTAATACTGGTACAAAAGCCTGAGCAAAGGCCCCTTCTGCAAATAAACGCCGAAAAAAATTAGGGATTTTAAAAGCCACATAAAATGCATCTGCACTGGCACTCGCTCCCAGCATATAGGCCAACGCCGCATCACGAGCCAAACCCAAGATACGCGACACAAAGGTACAAATAGACACAAGCACCCCAGAACGCAGCAACGACGAGGGCTTAGACTTTTTATTCAAAGCCTGTTTCGATTTCGACATAAATAAAGTTCACGCAGAAGAGTTCAAATTCCGCTAAGGATATCACCCTAGTACAGAGGGAGCGAACTAAGAATATCAACTGATTTGACTATTATTTGTATAATAGGGTTGAGACATCCTGAAAAACTGGTAAAATTCGCCGCGAGATTTTCAAGTTAAAACTTGACATTAATTTCACGACCAAGCAAAGTGCTAGGTCGTTTCATAGATATAAAATTAAAGGAGCCAGACCGTGGCAAACTCCGCCGGTTCAAAAAAACGTGCACGCCAGGCAATCAAACGCCGCGCTCACAATGGTAGCCTTCGTTCAATGGTTCGTACTTACTTGAAAAAAGTAGATGCGGCTATCGAATCAGGCAATCAAGCTGAAGCACAAGCTGCTTACGTTCTAGCAACTTCTAAGCTAGACAAAGCTGCTAACAAAGGCCTATATCACAAAAACAAAGCAGCTCGTCATAAGAGCCGCTTGAGTGCTAAAATCAAAGCACTGGCCTAATACCTATAAAAAAACCGGCTACCGCCGGTTTTTTTATATCTTATAAACTCTATAACACCCCTAACTAGTCAACAGAATCAACCAAACACACCCTGCTAACATCAAGGTCAACATCACAGCAGCAGAACCGAGATCTTTTGCCCGGCCAGAAAGCTCATGATGCTCATCACTGATACGGTCAACCACCGCTTCCACACTTGAGTTTAACGTCTCGACAATTAGAACCAAACCGACAGAAAACACCATCAAAGCGCATTCAATTGCAGATTCCGACAGCCAAAAGGCCAACGGCAAAGACAGCAAGAATAAGACCACATCTGCCCTAAACGAGGCTTCGTAGCGCCACTGAGCATTCAACCCTTGTCGAGAATATTTCGCCGCGTCAATTATGCGCCCCAACCCCACTTTATCTGGCTTTGCCATGCAACACCTACTGTTTATTAGATGATCACCAAATCATCTCTGTGAATAAGCTCTGGCCCACTCTCGTAGCCCAAAATATCACCGATTTCAGAAGAGGCATGCCCAAGCAGTTTCAAAGCTTCAGCCACACTGTAGTTAACCAAACCTCGCGCCACTAGAGCGCCCTGCTCATCCACGCAAATCACCATATCGCCACGGGAAAAATCACCCTGCGCATCCTTCACTCCCACAGGCAAAAGACTAGTCCCTGAACGCCTTAACGCTGATACCGCGCCAGCATCCAATACCAAAGCACCTCGACTCTTAAGGTGCCCTGCCAGCCATTGCTTTCGGGCCGCCAAAGGCTCATGCTCAGGCTGCAACCAGGTACCTAACTCTTCACCACTGGCAGCTCGCAGAATCACATCTTCCACCCTTCCAGAAACGATTAAAGTGTCCGCCCCTGAACGTGCAGCCAAACGTGCAGCCCGCACCTTGGTTAACATGCCACCACTACCTAGCACACCCGCGCCACCGCTCGCCATTGCCTCCAAGCTTTCATCGGAAGCCAAAGCATGCGTGATTAATGTTGCATCTTTATGATCTCGAGGGTTTTTATCAAACAAACCATGTTGATCGGTCAAAATAATGAGCGCATCCGCCTCCACTAGGTTAGCCACCAAGGCCCCTAGAGTGTCGTTATCACCAAAACGAATTTCATCGGTCACCACCGTATCGTTCTCGTTGACGATTGGAATGACACCAAATCCCAGCAAAGCCCTCAATGACGAGCGCGCATTCAAGTAACGACGACGATTAGAAAGATCATCATGAGTAAGTAATATCTGAGCAGTATTTAAGCCATGAATTTCAAAGAAAGATTCATACACCCCCACCAACTCCATTTGCCCCACTGCAGCTGCAGCCTGGAGCTCATTAAGCTGCTTAGGACGAGAAGTAAAACCTAAGCGCTTCATGCCGGCAGCGATAGACCCAGAGGACACTAACACCACCTCTTTACCTTGCGCACGAAGATCCGCTATTTGCGCGACCCAGAGACCAATCCGATCGACATCGAGGCCCGCGCCATCGTTAGTTAACAAGGCACTACCAATTTTCACGACTATGCGCTGCGCTTTTGCTATTTTCTCTCTCATATTCATGATACTGCTTTACTCACACTCTCAGACAAAACACCAACAACTCACTACTGAACGTATTCTACATCTACATCGTAATCGTCATCATCAAAGTCGTCATCATCCAACTCCTGCCCCGCTTTGCGACGTTTTTCGCGTAACGACAAGATTCTCTGACGTCCTTCTTCATCAATCTGCTCACGAATGGCTCTTTCTTCTTCCTGTGCTTCAGGATCTTCCGCCAAACGCTCACGCTGTTCTTCTAACGCAGTCATTAAATCCAGACAAAGCAATTCCGTACCTTCTCCAGAAATCGCCGATACACGATACGCCTTACCCTGCCAACCCAGAGCATCAATCACACTTTGACAACGCTCTTCCAGCTCTTCTGCAGGCACCATATCGGTTTTGTTCAACACCAACCAGCGATCACGTTGCGCAAGCGTAGGACTGAACTGCTCCAACTCATTGACAGCAATTTGTGCCGCCTCAGCAGGCGTGACCTCATCCCAAGGCGCTAGGTCAACTATATGCAACAGGATACGGTTGCGCACAAGGTGTTTCAAAAAGCGTATACCTAGCCCAGCCCCCTCAGAAGCCCCTTCGATAATCCCTGGAATATCAGCAACCACAAAGCTTTGGTGTTTTTTAACCTTAACCACGCCCAAGTTAGGCACAAGGGTCGTGAAAGGGTAATCTGCCACTTTGGGCTTAGCTGACGAGACAGAACGAATAAAGGTCGATTTACCCGCATTCGGCAACCCCAAAAGCCCCACATCGGCCAACACCTTCATTTCCAACTTCAGCGTACGCTCTTCACCTACCGTGCCTTTAGTTGTTTGACGAGGCGCGCGGTTCGTACTGGACTTAAAGCGGGTATTACCTAACCCTCTGTGCCCACCTTGAGCTACTTTCAGCTTTTGCCCAATTCGCACAAGGTCACCGAGAGTTTCACCTGTGTCTTCATCGATCACAGTGGTCCCTACCGGCACCTTAATTTCTAAGTCTTCACCTTTGGCACCGGTCATATCTCGACCCTGGCCACCTTGTCCATTTTCCGCTATGTATTTCTTGGTATAGCGAAAGTCAATCAAGGTGTTAAGCGACTCATCTGCCACTAACACCACACTTCCACCATTACCGCCGTCGCCGCCGTCAGGGCCACCTTTAGCAACAAACTTTTCACGCCAAAAACTTAAGGCACCATTACCACCTTTACCGGCACGAACATAGATACTGGCTTCATCTACAAATTTCACAGTTATACCCCTTTGTGGGTTCTCAGACTCTATTAAGCCTGATTATAGAATTCTTGCAAAAAAAAAGCCCCGCATGCGGAGCTCTTTTTAAGTTTTTTAGCAGGCTAATTAAGCAGCAACGACAGAAACTGTACGACGCTTAAATTTACCTTTAACTTCAAACTTCACTTGGCCTTCAGCAACTGCGAACAAAGTGTGGTCTTTACCGATTTTAACACCTTCGCCAGCGTGGAACTGAGTACCACGTTGACGAACTAGAATGTTACCAGGAACCACTACTTGACCACCGAAACGCTTAACACCTAATCGTTTCGACTCGGAATCGCGACCGTTACGAGTACTACCACCCGCCTTTTTGTGAGCCATGATTTACTCCTTAAAAAATGAATTTGTTAACGCTTAGTTAATGCCAGTTACTTTCACTTCCGTGAACCACTGACGATGACCCATACGCTTCATAGAATGCTTACGACGACGGAATTTCAAGATTTTCACTTTATCTCCGCGACCGTGAGCAACAACTTCAGCTGTTACTTTTGCGCCTTCTACAACAGGTGCGCCAACTTTAACGTCGTCACCATTGCTTACAAGAAGTACGTCGTCAAACTCTACAACGCCACCTTCTTCTACAGCCAACTTCTCAACTTTAAGGGTTTGGCCTTCTTCTACACGGTATTGCTTACCGCCAGTTTTGATCACTGCAAACATGTTCTTCTCCAATTAGATCTACCCGGCTACTAAATTTAATTTGACCTACTTCTAGTGGCATCTGTGTGTTTAATCTTTCGATGAAACAACACTGCCATATGATAGGGAGCAAAATGTGGGTAAATCGGACGCAAGATTGTACAAAATCACACCACTTAACACAAGCACAAACCAAGCCTAATATGGTTTTTTCGTATTTTAGGTTGACCCCAGCCAGTCCCTTACCTAGCATGGTGTGCACTTGCTGTTCAGCGTGAGACTATTTAGCTTCGGAAATTGCATGCAATTCACACAAATCCATGACGTAGTGGCCAAAGAATTTGGCCAAGTAAATGAATACATAATGTCACAACTTACCAGTGACATCCCGCTCATAGAGCAAATTGGTTATTACATTATTAGCAATGGCGGCAAACGTTTACGACCGCTGTTAGTGCTTCTGGCTGCGCGTGCCAGCCAACCTCTAACAGACGACTCCCTTGAACAAGCCATCAAAATGGCCACTATTATCGAATTCATACACACTTCAACCCTATTACACGATGATGTGGTGGATGAATCCGATATGCGCCGTGGTAAAAAAACAGCCAATGAAGAATGGGGCAATGCTCCAAGCGTCTTAGTTGGTGATTTCTTATACTCTCGGGCATTCCAGATAATGGTCGACGTTGGCAGCATGCGTTGCATGGAAATATTGGCAACGACCACAAACATCATTGCCGAAGGCGAAGTCCAACAGCTAATCAATTGTGGCGACCCGGACACCACAGAAGAAAACTACCTTAAAGTAATTCAATACAAAACAGCCAAATTATTTGAAGGAGCTGCACTTTGTGGAACAGTCATTGCCGGTGCATCAATAGAACATCAAAAAGCCTTACAAGATTATGGTATGTACGTAGGCACCGCATTCCAACTCATTGACGATGTTATGGACTATGTAAGCACCGCTGAAGAAATGGGTAAAAGCGTGGGAGACGACCTGTCAGAAGGAAAGCCAACGCTACCTCTGATTTACACCATGCAACATGCTTCCAAGGATGCAGCTGAACGTGTTCGTCAAGCCATCTTAACGGGCGGCCTAGAGCAGTTAGAAACCATCATTAAAGATGTGCAATCCTGTGGCGCTATTGAATTCACCCAAGCTCGAGCACAACAACAAGCAGACCTGGCAATCAAGAGCATTGCTTGCCTACCTGAATCCGATTATAAAACGGCGTTAGTTAATTTGGCCCATGCTTCTGTGAAGCGACGAGCCTAATGCGAGTAGCGCACTTTAAACGTGCGCTACTCTTCTATCTTTAGAATATCGGCGACCAGCTTACCCGCCTGCTCTGGGTGCTGTTGCATAAAGCAGTGATCTCCCTGTGTTTTTACCAAACGAACATTCGGGTTTTTTCTTGCTGCTAGGCGATAAGCCTCTTGGAACATGGGAAAGGTATCCTCCCCATAAACGATATAGGTTGGCACGCTAATCTTAGCCAATCTACGCCACAATTTTTTAGGATAAGTACCAAATATCGCCGCCTCCATCCACGTTGGGCAACGCAGCTCATAACCCTTATCACTTTTCTCTAAGGCAAACTCTATGTAGTCCGCCAAACACTCTGGCTCCCAACCCTTAAACGTTCCACGCTCATAGAAGTTATGATGCACTTGATCGTAACTGTCCCAATGGGTGCGGCGTTTTCGCGCTCGCTTGACCATAGGCACTTTATCCATCAATCCTGCCAAGCGCACTGCTTTCATTAACATAATGTGTTTTGGCGGGAAAAGTGCGGGATCTAGCAACACCAATCGACTAAAAGCCTTAGGGTTTTGCGCGCTCATTAGGGCCGTCATACAGCCACCAAAGCTGTGCCCCACTCCGACTATTTCAGCGGTGTTATGGAGTTGTTGCTTACCAACTTGTTCTAATGAATCGGCAAATCGCTGGGCTGTTTTATTCCAACCGACAAAAGACTCATCCACATCTGACAAGCCGTGACCAGCCGCTTCTTGCAGAAGCATCGGATAATTGCCAATGCAGGACAAAAACTTGCGATAAGTTTGCACGGCAAAGCCATTGCCATGTAAAAAATGCAACGTTGGCAAACCCTCCTCACCGGCAGAGGCGTACCCTTGTAATGATCCATTTCCAAAATCATAACGCCAAGAAGAAAAGTTTTTTGCGGTCATGTTACATCCAAATTCATGCATTCAATTTACAGGTAGAGAGGCTCTTGTGTATCCAAAGTTAATGAGCCTAGGCTACTTTATCTTTCTTTGCCCTATAGCCTATCACATTAGGCTGCGCCCATTTGGCTCAAAAATCGCTTTCTTTTTCTTGCCATTCGCACTGTTCAGTCGTTTTTTCACCCTAATAGCGCAGAATTTAACCTATCTAGACATTTTTTTTTGCAGCAAACATTCATATTGGAGCAGCAAACCGATATAATCAGCTAGATTTTATACAGCAAACAGAACCACTCAACCGTCAAATGGCTTTAGCCGTTATACTTGGTGATAGTGGATATAGGATTATAATGACTACAGCTTCATCTTTTGAAAAAGACGAACTATTAAAATGTGGCCACGGCGAAATGTTTGGTGCAGGAAATGCCCAACTTCCTGTTGGCAACATGCTAATGATGGATCGCATCACTCACATTTCTGCAGAAGGCGGTGAGTTTGGTAAAGGCGAAATTATCGCTGAACTAGACATTAACCCTGACCTTTGGTTCTTCTCTTGCCATTTCCCTGGTGACCCAGTAATGCCTGGCTGTCTTGGTCTGGATGCCATGTGGCAACTTGTTGGTTTCTTCCTAGGCTGGAAAGGCAACAAAGGGCGTGGTCGTGCATTAGGTTCCGGTGAAGTTAAATTTACAGGCCAAATCCTGCCTACCGCAAAAAAAGTCACTTTCCACATTAACCTAAAGCGTGTTATTGAGCGCAAATTGGTAATGGGTATTGCAGACGGAAGTGTGAAAGTTGACGGTCGTGAGATTTACACAGCAAAAGACTTGCGTGTAGGCTTATTCACATCAACAGACAACTTCTAAAGATTAAGTAATAAGAGGCACTTTTATGCGTCGTGTAGTAGTAACAGGTCTTGGTATCGTCAGCTGCCTAGGCAATGACAAAGACAGCGTTTTAAATTCTTTGCGCGAAGGAAAATCTGGTATTCGTTTCGCTGAAGACTACAAAGAAAATGGTTTCCGTAGCCATGTTTGTGGTCGTATTGATTTGGACTCTGACAGCATTGATCGTAAGGTTCGTCGTTTTATGGGCGATGCCGCAACTTACGCTTACGTTTCTATGCAACAAGCCATCACAGATGCAGGCCTAACTGAAGAACAAGTTTCTAACATCCGCACTGGATTGGTCGCTGGTTCTGGTGGTGCGTCTGCGCAAAACCTTGTTGACTCTGCAGACACTCTGCGTAACAAAGGTGTTAAGCGTGTTGGTCCTTACCGCGTAACTCAAACAATGGGCAGTACTGTCTCTGCCTGTCTTGCTACGCCGTTTAAAATTAAAGGCGTTAACTACTCGATCACTTCAGCTTGTTCAACCAGTGCGCACTGTATCGGTAACGCAATGGAACTGATCCAGCTAGGTAAACAAGATGTTGTGTTTGCTGGTGGTGGTGAAGAAGAAAGCTGGGCGCAAACTTGTATGTTTGATGCCATGGGTGCGTTGTCTTCTAAGTACAATGAGACACCAGAAAAAGCTTCTCGTGCTTACGATGCAAACCGTGATGGTTTTGTTATTGCAGGTGGCGGCGGCATGCTAGTTATCGAAGAGCTTGAGCACGCAAAAGCTCGTGGCGCTAAGATTTATGCAGAGCTTGTTGGTTACGGTGCAACCTCTGACGGTTACGACATGGTAGCCCCTTCTGGTGAAGGCGCGAAGCGTTGTATGCAAATGGCAATGAGCACTGTTGACGGTGATATTGATTACATCAACACTCACGGTACTAGTACTCCTGCAGGCGACATGAAAGAGCTTCAAGCAGTAAATGAAACCTTTGGCGACAACATTCCTTTGATTAGCTCGACCAAATCTTTGTCTGGCCACTCTTTGGGTGCTGCTGGCGTACATGAAGCCATCTACAGCCTATTGATGATGGAAAATGACTTCATTACAGCATCTGCCAACGTTGATGAGCTTGACCCTGCGGCGGGTAACATTCCTGTTGTTACCACACGCAAAGACAATGCGAACTTGAAGACTATTATGTCTAACAGCTTTGGTTTTGGCGGTACAAATGCCAGCTTAGTGTTCAAAAAATACGAAGACTAACAAGAGCCTAAAACAAAAAAACCGCTTCATCATGAAGCGGTTTTTTTATGCCTGAAAGAAAGGAATAAATTTTAAGAAAACTACCTGTGGTCAGGTAGTTTAGCCATTTCAGCTCTCATCCAGTTTTCCATTTCTGCGTGTACTTCCCCAGTCTTTTTGCCTTTTGACTCAATCGCCGGTCCAACAACCAATTTAATTGTGCCTGGGTATTTCAGAAAACGTTTGCTTGGCCAACAGTAGGCGCCATTATGGACCATAGGTAAGATTGCAACATCCGCAGACGTTGCCAGCATCGCTGCCCCTTTATTGAAGGCCTGCTCTTTACCTGGCGGCGTACGAGTGCCTTCTGGAAAAATTAATACAGAGCGCCCAGATTCTAACCTCTCTTTCCCCTGAGACAGTATTTGTTTAAGGGCATTCGTCCTTTTAGATCGGTCAATGGCAATAGGTTGAACCATTTTCAACCCCCAGCCGAAAAAGGGGATAGAAAGCAGCTCTTTCTTGAGTACTGTTGAGATTGGTGCCATCATAATTTGTAGAATATAGGTCTCCCACTCACACTGGTGATTTGCCACCACGACCATGGATCGACCTTTATCAATATTTTCAGCGCCGATGATCTCAACTTTTACTCCACAAAAAACCCTTAAAACAAATAAAACACCTTTATTATGATTGTTAAGAACAGGCTGTCTGTGCCTTATTGGCAACAATAAGCCTGCAATGGGAGCCAAGACACCAAAAATTAATGTCGATACAGTGTAGTAAATGGAAAAAACAATAGAGCCTAACCATATTCTAATTGAGGAAAACACACTCATGACAAACTCATCCTAACTTATGGATTTACATATTTTTCTTTTTGGATTAAGGGATTGGCATACATAGCAAGAACCGTTTCACGCAACTCTTCAGGGCAAGTTTCTAAATAGGTAGAAAATGCACTGTCGGTGGAAGCCTGCCCTTGTTGAATCGCGAGAGCCGCTTCATTGGTTGAGTGCACGGCATAGTTAGAGATAATTTGGCGATCCACTTCCGCGACAAACTCTTCAGCAGTTTCAAAGCCAGTTTGCATGACCTCTCCAAAGGTCACCACTACCTTACCTTTTTGCCCCACAATACCATTCTTGATGCTATCTATGTCTTCAAACTCACTTTTAACATAGTTGCCTGTTGTGGATTTTTGATGCAACTCTTGGGCCTTATCGAAAGCACAAGGGTCATATTCGTAGGAAATAGAAACAGGTACAACTTTCAAGTTGGCCATGGCTTCAGGAAAGCTCACCTTGGCTTTCTTTTGACTCATATAGAACATTTTTATAATGGCAGGGTCTGTTTGATCTAACCCATCTTTTGCCCGCCCTTCTTTCTGGGCAATCCAGATATTGGCTTGCTCTTCCATAACAGAGTGCGAGATATACCCAGACAATTGCCCAAAGGCCGCCATCATTTCACGAATACCATTAGCCGATCGTTTCACGATGAAGCTTTTGTTTAAACGCATTAGGTCAGATACAAACGGGCGTCGAAGCAAATTATCCCCTATCGCAATTCTGACGGTATTAAGCCCAGCTAGATACAAACCATAATTTACAAATGCAGGGTCCATTGCGATGTCTCTATGGTTAGAGAGGAACAAATAGCCCACGCCCTTTTCAAGCTTTTCGACACCGCGATACTCCACATCGGTGGTCGTGGTTTTAATCATACGTTCCATGTAACTGGCAACACGCATTTGAAAATCGTGCACATTTTGAATATTCGCAATCTGTTTTTTAAGGGCTAACTTAACAGCAAAACCTAAAGGTTTATGCAGTAGTTTAGGCCACTTAGCAAAGCGGAAACCAACAATAGTGTTAATAAAGTCAGGGGTTTCCACTAAGTTATTCAACACCCCTACTACTTCTTCATCGTTATAAGGGCGTATATCTTGAAACTGATCCATTTAATTTTCCGTCAGAATATTATTATAGTAATTGTCTTTACAGTGTTTCTATTGTGAAACTAAGGGCTTCTAAAGCCTCTCGGTTCGCGACTGATGTCACTACAGCGACACTTTCATTGTCTGCAGTGAAATAGTTTTTAGCGACTTGCTGCAATTGCTCTATTGTTACCGATAGAATGCGTTTTCTAAACGCCTCTCGATAAGCCAATGTACGGCCATGCAATGCGACATAAAAGTCACTTTGAGCCTCTCCAGCCGGAGAGCCTGGCTTATCCATAGAGCCGATAACACCCAGCACAGCTTCTTCCAACGCTTCCTCTGTATGCTGCTCGTTCAATAACCAGTGAATAGAAGCGTCAAAATCGGCTAGAGTTTCTGTTAAACGAGGGTCACGGTAAGAGTAGAAACGGAATGCCCCTAAACTACCATCAAAGCTAGCACCACCGCCGTAAGCGCCACCTTGTTCACGGATTGCACGATGTAAAAAGCCATTACGTAAGAAGCCACCTAAAACGGTTAAAGCAGCTACATCAGGATGGTCCCCCGATACTGTGCGGAATACTTTACTACAGAAGCTCACCTGAGTTGCTGTGAGCCAGGCTGTTTTTACCTGCTTATCAACCTCAGGGAAAGACAGTTTTTGAGTTGTTTCAGCCTGCGCTAATACATCAAAAATAGGAGTAACTATCGCTTTGATATTCTCTTCATGTTGAGGCTCAGCCACCAGCAGGATTTGTTTAGGTGCTACCAGCAATTTACTGTGCAGGCGCTTGAAGATCGCGAGCACTTTAGTGACTTCTGCATCGTCGGCTTTCATTGCATCGTCTAAAGCGATTGCACTGCGAATGCCAGTCATGCCACCCCAAGCTTCTTGTTGAGCTGCGTAGCCAGAAATACCACTCGCGGCGGCAGCCATCGCTAGGGAATGACCCTGCCCAGTAATCGATTGTTCACGCCTAGCTCTACGTTGTGCCACCAGCTCCTTAACACGAGCGATTTCATCAAAACGTACGTCTAGCATGGTTTGTTTAGCCAACTCACTCATCGCCGAGGTATTGTTTACCAAGGCTTTTGCATTCAGGACAAAGTAACCTGCGACTTCTTGTCGGTCTGTTAAACTTGCTCGAATCGAGGTCGAAGCACTAAAGCCTCCACACACCTGAGCTTGTCGTTCCTGCATAGCAAGGTAGCCTTGCTCGCCAACACCTAATTCGGTGATCATGGCAGCGAAAAGCGGTAGATATTGCCTTTCTTCGGTATCAAGCTCAGGTAGGCTAATGACTAATTGCTGGTAAACCAGCCCATTAGTACCTTGTGGATAAAAGGTAACTGGAAGTGATGTTTGACTGTTATGCTTTTCATATTCTGGTAACTTAGCAGGCACATCTTCCAACCCCACTTTAGGCAAAATACTCATATCATCCACTTGAGCTTGGCGCTGTTTTAACGCCTCACTGCGGTCAATAATATCTTGCTTTTGTGCATCTGACAGCGCGGCTTTAATTTTGCTTAAACGCTCTTGTTCCGCGTCGTTGCGGCGCTGTTCTAGCTGATCGTCAGGGCTAAGCGTAAGGGTCACTCGATGGGCATTAGTGAGTAACAAGCTTTCGATTAATTCAGATAAATAAGCTGGGTCTTGAATACGCTTTCGCATTTGGGCGATAACGGGGTCAAGGTCCAGCTGAGCAATCACATCACCAGCATGTACCGCAGTAGATAGGCCTGCCAATATCAACTGTAACCCATATGGATAACCGTCGCCGCCAATTTCGCGCTGGCTCAGTTCTAGTTGATGCAACATAGCTTCCACCATTTCTTGTGGAACACCTTGCTTAGCAATGTCAGTTAAGGCGTCTAATATCAAGGCTTCCACTTTGCTTGAATCTTCACGTTTTACTCCTTCTAGACCACACATGAAGCTCATTTCTTTATTGCTGTCTTCAAGGCCACACATGGGTGACGGAGCACGACCAAGGTCACTACCCTCTAACACTCTGCGCAACGGCGAAGCACTATTATCTAGCAATACACTGGATAACAGTTGCGCCTCAAACTGTTTGCTAAGGTCAATACTTTCACCCAACAACCATGCAACAACCACATGACTTGCATCTTCTTTAACTTCATCGGCGGCATAACCTTCTTCAACCCGCACAGGTGAAAAGTACCGCTTAGCATTAGGCACACTCACTTGGCGATCTAAGCGTTCGAAGCGGTGTAACACCTTATCTTCAAATTCAGTTTGTAGCCTTTCTGCAGGAATGTCCCCAAATGTCATGAACACGGCATTGGATGGGTGGTAATGGGTGCGATAAAAAGCCAGCAGCTCATCGTAACTCAGGTCTGGGATATCTGTGGGCTCACCGCCAGAATTAAAATGATAGGTATTATTTGGACACAAGTATTTCGTCAAGGCTTGCCAGAGCACAGAGGTTGTTGAACTCATTGCCCCTTTCATTTCATTAAAAACTACCCCTTTGAAAGTTAAATCCGAGTCGGCATTAGTAGGCTCGGCAAACTCCAGCCGGTGCCCTTCCTGAGAAAAGTCCAACTCGTCCAAACGAGAGAAGAAAACAGCATCTAGGTACACATCTAACAAGTTATGGAAATCTTTTTTGTTCTTACTCGCGAACGGGTATGCCGTCCAATCGGAGGAAGTAAAAGCATTCATAAAGGTATTCAATGAACGGCGAATCATCATGAAGAACGGGTCGCGAACTGGAAAACGCTCTGAACCACACAACACAGTATGTTCAAGAATGTGTGCGACGCCAGACGAGTCAGTAGGAACAGTTTTCAAACCAACAAGAAACACATTCTCATCGTTCTCTGAAGCCATATGATAATGTTTGGCTCCGGTAACAGTGTGCTCAAATTCTTGTACCGTTACATTCAGCGCGTCGATAAACTCACTACGTATGAAGGTGAACGCTGGGTGCGCATTCTGCTTTACCATTCTCTACCTCTTGGTTCTAGAATCGGGTGTCGTCATAAGATGAAGGCGACTAAAACTCATTAGTCGCAAAATTGGCGAAATTATAGCAAATTTGTCGCTTCTTCTGAACGCATAAACTTGCAAGCTTTCGTAAGGATAAGGAGGAAACATTAGCGTTTATGTTGTTTTTCCCAATTCTCTAAACGGGCTTTATCGCTTTTCTTGAATAAAACATACACAGCGCCTAAGCCACCATGATGGCGCTGAGCACTGTGGAAGGCCATCACGTTATCTAAATCTCTGAGCCACTTATTAATATAGCAGCGCGTCGATAAACTCACTACGTATGAAGGTGAACGCTGGGTGCGCATTCTGCTTTACCATTCTCTACCTCTTGGTTCTAGAATCGGGTGTCGTCATAAGATGAAGGCGACTAAAACTCATTAGTCGCAAAATTGGCGAAATTATAGCAAATTTGTCGCTTCTTCTGAACGCATAAACTTGCAAGCTTTCGTAAGGATAAGGAGGAAACATTAGCGTTTATGTTGTTTTTCCCAATTCTCTAAACGGGCTTTATCGCTTTTCTTGAATAAAACATACACAGCGCCTAAGCCACCATGATGGCGCTGAGCACTGTGGAAGGCCATCACGTTATCTAAATCTCTGAGCCACTTATTAATATAGCTTTTGATCATAGCTTGGTCGTTTGGATCTGGCGTACGATCCCCTTTACCATGCACAATAATAGCGACACGTATATCGTGGCGCACACAGTCTTCAGCAAATTGGTATACCTGCTCTCTTGCTTGGGCCACCGTGTGGCGATGCAGATCCAAACGCGCTTCAATACCGTATTTGCCTTGCCTTAACCGCTTAAACACACCATCTTGCATACCAGAACGTTTAAACTCTAAAACATCGTTTGGCTCTACTTTCTCTACATAGTCTTGCGACAAATGGTTTCTGTCAGCTTCTTGTGCCATCGAAGCGGCAAGTTTTCGAGCACTGTAGTCAACCTTAGGACCTTTCTTGCCTAGGTATACTTCACCTGTTTTTAAGCGTTGAATGCCCGCTACTTCTTGAGCAAACAAAGAAGCTTCATCGTCCTCGTTCACTATTGACCTCTCATTATAAACCCCAATTTTCGGGCAGCTACATGCTTTTTCTTATGGTTAATTCCCCCATTATACAGCTAAAACTATATTTCAACCTTAGAGAAGCCAGCTTACCTCAAAAAATAAAAAAGCGCCCTGAGGCGCTATCGTTAGAAATACTTATTATGTACAAGCTTCTGGCTCATCATACCCTGTAACCCAAGACAACCAGCGTCGCCGTGAATTCAATATAAAACCGTCATCTGAATCAATGCCATAAGTAATTAAGCCGTCGACATCTGGTCCAACCTGCTTACTAAATGTCCATTCATGATGCGCTATTCGCTCGCCAGACAAAATCGCCTGATGCAAATCGTGCGACAGTACATAGAGCTCAAACCCTTTTTGAGACTTAATACCCATTGAAGCTTTGGTAAATTGTCCGATCACAACAGGCACTGTTAGTATACAGGTTGAGCTATGATCCATCACGTGATAATAGGCTTCACCGACACGCCCTTTCATATACACTAACTCACCTTCTGTCATCTCGCTCGCTCGCAAAGCCCCTAAGATATTCGCCATTGGAGCTTCTTTAGCTCCAACACTCACGCTCATAATTACGAGTCCAATAAGCATTACATTTTGATATTTCATATGGTCTCTCCAACAAGTTGTGATGACTGCCCTGGTTGCACTAATAAGTAAATACACCAAAATGGTCCGACTACAGGGATAAAGAAAACCAGCCCCCAATAGCCCGATTTTCCTATGTCATGTAGCCTTCTACTAACAATTGCCAGTAGAGGAGCAAAGCTGAGAAGGCTATATACATCTTCAAGGCGGGTGTTCATCTGAAAGAAAATATCCACACTTATTAGCACGACCGTGATCATGAGGTGGACTCCAAAGAAGCACCAAAAAGCTTCTCTTGACTCTGTCCCACGAAAAGTAAATGCTCGCCTCCAAGCTTGATAATAAAAATTCATGCCGACTCCCCATAATTGATAAAATGCAGGGCAAAAGTTATGAAAAAACGGTGAAGGGCGCGTCCTAATACCGGTTTGAGGACGTCCTAAAACCAGTATTAGGGTATATTTGCTATAAAATCATCTTGGCAGGACACCACATGCTAGCAATCCCAATTCCTTTTGTTGTCTCTTTCTTACTAGGTCTATTGGCTATCACGTTACATGTGCGGTTCGGCAGACAAACAAAGCTGGCTTGTGGCTTTATTATTTTATGTGCTGCCAGTACTTGTATGGTTGGCTTACGTTGGACATTTGATATCAGTCTGTTCAAATTCAGCCAACCCGTCTTGGCCTCTATTATTCCAATAGCAGCTTGGTATGCATTCGCTTATTTAGGCCAAAATACAAAACAATTACCTTGGTGGCATTATCTCGTTCCTTGTTACATTAGCATCAGTGCAATCAATCAAGCTTCTCTGCCACTTCCCTTAGACGAGATACTATCTTTAGCCTATTGTCTGTACGGTCTGGCTTTAATCCGCCAGAGCCGCTTAGAAAGCACGCTACAGAATGTCGCTCTTGGCCACTGGGTAGAGGTCAAAAAAGCCAAAAAAGTGGCGGGAGGTCTACTGCTTTTTTCTGCCATTGTTGACACATTAATGTCGATTGATTTTGCGATTAACCAAGGGACATTTTCGCCCTATATTCTAACCGCGGCGCATTTAATATTACTGCCCGCTCTGTCGTTTGCGGTGGTAATATTATGTATTCATACTCCTCAAGGAGAAAATCAAGCCCCTCCAATTGAGCTTGATAAAGAAGACTCAGGCACGCTTCCTCCCAACCAAGGCCTTACTCAAGAGAAAGCTGAGCAGATTAGCGCTTTACTTCACGATCGGCTCAAAAAAGATACTCTTTATTTAGATCCTGAACTCACTCTTTCCAAGCTATCTCGTAAGCTCACCATTCCAGCGAAACACATTTCAATGGCTATCAATCAGACCCAAGGCAAAAACATTTCGAGTTTCATCAATGAATACCGAATTGAAGACGCTAAAAAAGCGCTAAGAGAAACGCAGACCCCAATTACACAAATACTCTTAAGCTCAGGGTTTCAAACCAAATCTAATTTTAATAGAGAGTTTTTACGAGTGACGGGCACCACACCCAGCGCTTATCGCAAGCAGACTTGCACGCCTAATGATTAATTGACGTGCTTTATGCTGATCACTCAAAGGGACACAAGTCGTGTAAAGTACTATTCATTAGGGCAAGCTTCATGCATCACATGTAGCTTATTGCCATCCAAATCTCGGCAGTAAGCCCCAAAGTAATGAGGGCGATAGCGATACCCCGGTAAACCTTCATCTGAACCTCCTAGCTCAAGAGCGGTTTGGTAAAAACGCTCAACCTGTTCGACACTCGACGCTTGGAAAGTAACTTGAACGCCGTTCCCCACACTGGCCTCTTTTTGATTAAAAGGGGTCAACACCCAAAAACAACTTGCTCCTCCTGGAACACCATAACCAACCTCACCCTCTACTTCCATTGTTCGCACCATGTCAATGGTCGACAACAATTCATCGTAAAACGCTTTTGCCTTGGTTAAATCGTTCGTACCCAGCGTGACACCTAATAGCATTTTTATAATTTCCTCTATTTATTTATAGACCTAAATGAAATAACCACAAGATCAGACCAAACTCTTTGGCTGCCTCTACCTGAGCAAACAATATTCGTCTATGATTAGATCATCATAGGCAAATAAGCCTTTCACTCAAGATATTGCGAACTTTCTAGGAGCTAAACCTTAATGATTGTGCTGAAATGGGTAGCTCTCACTTTAACACTGTTCTTTAGCTCTCTTTCAGCTTTAGCGAATCAAAATGTCTTGTTTATTCATTCCTACGATACCCAACACAAATGGGTACAGTTTATCAATGACGGTTTCTCGCGTACTTTATCTGCTCGGCCAGACATTCACGTATTTATTGAGTACATGGATGTTAAGCGCTTCCCCAAAAGTGAACACCAGACCTTTTTTTATCAATTTCTCTTAGATAAATACCAGCATACTAGACTCGATGCCATTGTGGTGGCTGATGACTCAGCCTTAAACCTTTTCAATAAACATCAAAATGATTTATTTAAATCCCTTCCACTCATCTATATGGGCATTAACCAAGTCAGTAAAAGTACACTTAATATACCTAATGCCACCGGTGTTTTTGAAAATCGTGATTTAGAAAGTACCATGGTAGATATAAAAAAAACCTTTAGCACAGATGAATTAGTGGTTATTGCCGACTCATCTTTAACTGGGCAAACTAATTTAAACAAGATAAAGGCGGCTCTTGGAAACCCAAACGTTCCCCAAAAAACTTATTTAATCTCTGAGTTAAACGCCAGTGACATAACAAAGGTCTTTCAATCTGTGCCAGAGAGTGTTCCCGTTTTAATCGTTGGCCAATTAATTGAAGATTCTGCAAACGGAGCCATGATGGAATGGACCCACGGCATTGCAGCACTCAGTGCAAAAATAAATAACCCGCTCATTAGTATTGGTATTATTTCTTTGGAAAAAGGAGCGGTTGCAGCCCACGAACTGGATGGCAGTCAACACGCTGAAAAAGCTGCCGCTATGCTTTTGAAAGTGTTGAAGCATCAATCAACAGATAATGTTGCCCCGATCACCAAAGAAGTAAGCACTTGGTACTTTCATAAGCAAATTATGAAAGAGTACGGTCTTAGAGAAGAGGCTCTACCAGCTAACACTCGTATTTTATACTCAACCCCTTCTTTCTTACAGCAGAACAAGAACTTACTTCTTGCTTTCGGCAGCCTGTTACTAGTTGCTTCTATCATTATCCTACTGTTATTAGCACTCATTCGAAAAGGCAAGGAGTATCAAAAAGTACTCAAAGAAAATGAATCCCGCTATCGAGATCTGGCACTTGAGGGAGCCCATGTTTTTTGGGAATCTGACTGTGAAGGGTTGTTGCAATATATTTCGGGGGACTCTAAGTCTATTTTAGGCTTTTATCATGGTGACATGCAGGGCAAAATTCTTTCTGAGCTTCTTCAGCAGCTTCCTAAAAACAATTTTTCGCCCAGTGATTTTAAAGACCTTCTTGAAGCGCAACGCCCAATAAGAAACCTAGTCATAAAATACTCAGACTTGCACCAACATGAAAGAATTGTCGCAGTGAGTGGTAAGCCTTTGTTTTCAGATAACTCAAACTTTATTGGGTATCGAGGCATCATTAAAGACATTTCCGAAGAGTACAAACTGACCCAACAAGTCATGTTCGAAGCAAGGCACGACTCGCTCACAGGGTTGATTAATCGACACACCTTTAATGAGCAGTGTAGAGAAGCCGTAAAATCATATAAAGCAAACAACAGCACAGCTTTTATCTGTTTTCTAGATTTGGATAGGTTCAAAATGGTGAACGATACCATCGGTCATATGGCTGGTGACGCTATGCTCGCTGAATTAGCCCGCAAAATTGAGAAGCAACTGACCTCACAAGACACCTTAGGCCGCTTAGGAGGAGATGAGTTTGGCCTGATCATTAAAAACAAAAGCGCCTCTCAAGCTATGTCTATTTGCCAAAACATCATAACCTGTGTCAACGAGTATCGTATGTACTGGAAACAAAGCTATTACAGCGTTGGTGTCAGTATTGGAATGGTTGAAATAACGGCTGCGGTTTCATATTTAGAACTCCTTAGCCATGCAGACATTGCCTGCTATAAAGCCAAAGAACAAGGTAGAGGACAAGTATATTATGCATCTTGCGGCGATGTATCTTTGCTAGAAGAGCAACAACAATTGGGCTACATTGCCAATATCAATCACGCACTTGAAAATGGCCAATTCTTCTTTGCTAAACAGCTTATTAGCCCACTCTCCTCAAGCAATAATACCCCACATTATGAAATTCTGCTGAGATACAACGACCAAAGTGGCCACCCTATTCCGCCGAACATCTTCATACCTTCCGCGGAAAAATACGGTGTGATTACACTCATCGACCTTTGGGTATTTCAACAAGTCCTCAACCGGTACGATCAACTGTTTGATGGAGAAGGTCCCATTGTTTCGATTAACTTATCTGGGGTGAGTTTAAGCTCAGAAGAATTTACCCAACAAGTAATTGAAATGGTTGAGAACAGCTCATTAGATATGAGAAAAATTTGCTTCGAAATCACTGAAACTTCGGTTATCTCCCATATTGAATCCGCCATTAGCTTTATTGTGAAGCTCAAGAAATTTGGCTGTCGCTTTGCACTCGACGACTTTGGTAGTGGCTCATCTTCTTACGGCTATTTGAAAAAACTTCCTGTTGATTATCTAAAAATTGATGGCAGCCTCGTCCAGTCTCTTGCCAGTGAAGAAATAGATAAGACCATTGTGAAGTCTATCAACGACACTGCCCATAGCATGGGAATAAAAACCGTAGCAGAGTTTGTTGAAGACGAGGAAATTTTGTCTATATTACAAGAAATTGGCGTAGACTATGGACAAGGTTACGGAATACACAAACCCGAGATAATTCACCATTAGCAGACTTAGCCACCTAAATACGGGTGGCTAAGTCATTAAGAAAACTTAAGCTTCAACTTATAAGTGAATACTTACTTTTTCACCATCAATGGTCAGCTCTAGGGTATTACCCACCAGCTTATGAGACACTTGCGTTTTCGCCCCATCGACTTTGCTTGGCACCAGCAGAGTCAAAATATTATGGGATTTCTTCGCTTTAAACTTGGCTTCAATGTGACGATGAACTTCTAAGTCTTGGAATTCAGCTGGGTCTACTTCACCAAAGCCTTCGACATTGTCGATGGATAATAAATCGTCCGTACAGTCATTGATGAAAGTCACATCCAATAGCGCATTGTCACCAATGATCTGGAAAGACTCATCGCTGGTTTGTGTTTGGAAAGTCGTATGCAACAACCAAGTTAAATCTTGCTCTGTTTTTAACGTCGCGGTATCACGCATGACGAACACCTTGCCCTTGGCGAACCAGATCTTACGCTTGTAACTTTCTAAATCAGGGTTATGGAATTGGTACGAAGTAGAGGCATCTCCCTCAACAAACAACACCTCTGACTCAGTGTCGTAATCACTGATCTTACCACCCGCTTCAATACAGTAGCGGTCTTGGTGCTCGCCTTCGAAGTTCGACGTAGTGTTCTCGGCGTACTGGCCTTTGCCATCGAACAATGGCAAGTTTTTAGAGAAGGTACGACGACGCCACTTAATGTGCATGTCTACACCAAAGCCACCGTAGTAACCGGTAATGGCCGCCAAGGTATCGCCAAAGGCATGCAAGGTATAAGCGTTTTGGTCACCGTGTGAATGGCTGATAGAACCAAATGGGCTACATTTGTACACCATATGAATGTGCTCATCGCGCTTGGTCATGTTGCTATGGAAAGCGGCCCAGCCAGTGATCGGGAAGACTTTTAATAACGGCTCGTCAGACGGTGCAACCTCTGGCATATCATTCCATAGGTAATCAAAGCGCAAATCATCGTAACCGAAATCCCACCAGCCAAAGTTATAGAATTTGGTATGGGCTTCTGTATCACGAGCTTTCAATTGGTTGTAATACCAGATGTATTCAGGCTTGTTGTTCACACCCGCAAAATGCTTAATGTTGTAAGCCAGTTTCAAGCCAGGGAAGTCACCAATACTGGACTGGTCACAGAAGCTGGCTCGCTTAGAGTGCACCGGCATACAGTAGAGGGGGAAATCTCCCGTGTTTTTGTAAAACTCTTTATTAAACATATTGATGGACGTGTAGCTTTTCAGCAAATCGAACGACTCTCCAAGGAATGCCATCTGAGTATTCCAGTAGTCTGGGCCTTCTGCCCATGCGCCATCTTGCCCACCCCATGGCGGGTAATGTTTCGCATAGTACTCGATACCGTACTCGATATATTCACGCGCTTTCGGATATTCATTGTAAAGGGCAATACAAGTTGGGATCACTGCGGAACTGATACTGCGCACCCCATGGCTGTTTAATGGGTTCGCTAGTAGATCCACGGTTACTTGCAAGTGATGCATGATCTCTTCTAAACGAGCAATAAGCGCCTGTTTAATGGTGTCACGTTCCGCTTCAGTGAAGTAAGCGTGCAGCCAGTCGTAACCCCAAGCCATCGCCGCAATCACACGGAAAGCCGCTTCATCGTTATAACCGCGAGAAGTCACGCCTTCTGGGTCATAAGAGGCTAGTTGTAATGTCCAAGCTTTGGCTTTCGCTATCATGGCTTGGTCTTCTAGCACGATACCAGCAATGGACAAGTTACGGGTGGCGTTAAAGGCTTCTTGGCAGCTAACGTACATTTGACGCCAGTAAGGGCGCCACAAAGACGCTTTTCCGACCGTTTCTTCAGGATAAGGCTGAGGCTCTTCGTAGGGCGCTACGTCTAAAAATTTCTCGGTAGAGTTCGCCATGAAGGCATCGAACTTACAGTAGCTCGGATCTTGTTTTAGATTGTCACGAAAGGCCGCTAGGTCTTTGCTTTGCACCAATAATCGTGGATGCTCGACACTTAAGTTATCCAAAAAGGATAAGTCGATATCGGCGGGTTGAACCTTAATAGGCATGACATCCACTAGATTACCTGCGGACTTATCATTCTCCATTTTGATGGCTTTAATCGCATCAAATGACTTTTGATCAGACATTAGAACCTCATTGTAAAAGGAAGTTGCTACAAACCTAAAAATCATTTTTCAGCGTCTAAGCTTACTCAAAAAGCGTCATCGGCATGGTTGTTAGGTTTGTGCGATATTGTTATTAAAATCAGCATAGACCCATGCTTTATTGAGTAATCTTAACGCTTTTCAATTAATTTGTCATACAAATAAAATTCTACCCTTTGGCCTTTGCCTCATGCTGTAAAGCTGGTTTCGTGGCGAAAGGTGATAGTACGATCCCCATTGAAGCCACAACGATAGCCCCAACACCCAAACATTGCTGTACAGATAATTGCTCACCTAGAATAAAAAAGCTCACGATGGCTCCCATTACGGGTTCACCGCTTGCCATAACACCATAGACGTTTGTGGGTAAATTACGCAGTGCAAACATCTCTAGCATTAAAGGAATAGCACTGGACAACATGGCAATCACAACCACAAAAAGAAATAAATTCATGTCTAATATTTGTGATATTGAATCAGAGTTCCCTACTGGCATCACCATCAGTGAGGCGCATATCAAACCTAACGATGGCGCTTTGCTGCCAAAGTGCTCCCCCGCTTTCTTGCCCATCACAATGTAAGCGCCCCAAAAAAATGCCGCCACCAAGGCATAACACAACCCGGTTACATCAAGGCTTTCTACCTGAGCGGATTTAGGCAATAACAAAAAAATGCCCGTTGCAGCCAATAGCACCCACAAATAATCAGAGCGTTTCTGAGAATAAAACGCAGCCACCGACAAAGGACCTATTAACTCGACGGCTAATGCCACCCCCACTGGCACTGTCTTAATTGACAGGTAGAAAAACAAATTCATGCCAGCAACCGCTAGCCCATAAGCAAACACGGTGGATAAACTTTTGCGGGTTGGCCGTACGCGCCAAGCTTTTAATAAAATGAATAGTAGCACCGCAGATACCGACAAACGCAGCACAGTGACATCTTCTGGTGTGAAGACAGAGAACATAGACTTGGCCAATGCAGCTCCAGCGGTAATGGACACAATGGCGATAAGTAAAGCGGTGATCGAAACCACAAGCCTGAATGAAGAGGAAGTTGTCGTCATGAGTTGATCTCTTTTAAGTCAAAATGAATGAGATAAAATTTATCAACTTAACAGGCTTTTCTAAGTTATTATTTCTCTGTTTTTGATAATTTTTATCAAATTTTCGAACCAAAAGGGCAACAACTGATGGACACTTTAGATAAGAAGATTCTTGAACAGCTGCAAATAGACGCCAAAGCTTCAATGGCATCTATTTCAGAAAAAGTTGGTTTATCTGAACCCGCCTGCTACCGCCGAGTAAGGCAACTTCGCAGTAGCGGTGTCATAGAACGGGAAATGGCCATTGTGAAACCCAAGACCATGGGCTGGCCCCTAAGTATGTTAGTTATGGTCACCTTCGAAAGAGACCACAGTGCCATTATTAATAGCTTTCTCACACGGGTTAACAAAGAACCGGAAGTACTCGATTCTTGGTGTGTAACAGGGGATCATGATGTGGTGCTGCAAGTGCTGTCTACCGACATGGAAGCCTTCGATGATTTCACCAACCGGGTGCTACACAAAGACGACAGCGTGAAATACTTTCGCACTCTCGTGGTACTCAAACACGCCAAAGCCAACAGCCCTATTCCGCCGGCGGGGTAACAGCTCACAAATACAGTAAGAGAACGAAGGCTTTACGGTCTATCTAAACAAGGGAAGTAAAACAAACCAGAATGCGAATTTTACTCTCAGCCATTTATCTCGTATAAAGATGATGAGTGATTTAATTTTACTCTGACCACTATTTACACATGCTATTTAGTTCCACCCCTCATTTAAACTCTATATAGCAATTAACCTGCTTATGGCTGAAGGTTCGTGTTTAAGAACTGGGATTATAAATGGTATATGAAATTTTGGTAATATGAATGATACTTTGCTTGTAGTTGTTGAAGACTAGTACCACAAGCTCTTAGTTATCATAGATTTAAATTATGCACTCTTTTCACGCCCCTTCTACGATTCATAGCATGATAGAACGCATTCTCATAATCTATTTGTAAAGTCCTAGAGAAAGCTATTTACTCCATAAGCAGTAAACTAAACACCTAAGCCCTTCATATTTGAAGTCAGGTTTTACCTATTTGGTTCCTATTGAAAAAATAAAATATTTTTCCATATTTTACAAAAGGCAAAACTATAAAACCCTCTCTCACTTCAATTGTACTAATTGTTTTTTTGCCTAGCGCATGCTAGCTTAACTTACTTATACTGTTCAGATAAACTATTGATTGTGATGAAAATTATTAGAATCACAATTTCACTCTAGACTTTTAAAAATGTATCAGATTAAGAGCGGATACAGGTATAGCGTTTAAAAATAGAAAGCCTTACTCATTGGTAAAAATCTCTACTTGATGTCGGTTGAATTTGATCGAAATATAGTAGCAAGTTAGGAGCAAAAAAACATGGAACAAAGTGATAGCGGTGGAGTTGGTGCTAAAAAAGGCTTTTTATACCAAGACTACGCTGCGGCATACTTTTTATTAAAGATGTTAATGGATAAGAGTATTATCTCGATACAGTGTGAAGTGACCGACGACATTGATGTTGTTTATCAAGACTATATAGAGTATGTCCAAGTTAAAACTACTGATGCAGAGAGAAAGTGGACTTTAAAAGAATTCACAGAGCCTAGCTATAAATATGTAGAGCCAACAGGTAAACAGCGTAAAAAGCAAAAAGTCCGTAATAACGACTCTATCTTACACAAATCAATGAACTGTGATAACGACACCAGCAAACGCAGTAAATTTCGTATTTTGTCTCCAAGAGATATTCTAAAGCCTCTAATTTTTTTGAAAACCCCATTTCACGCAAGACCCGGAAAACCAGGTCGTAGTGAGCTTTTAGCCCAATTAAAAAAGAAGATTTCCGATTATAAATCCCCCAATGGTAATGATGTAGAGTATTGGTTAGATAATGCCACTTGGGAAGTTATACCTGCACCTGAACACTTAGAATTAGAGTGTCGAAAAATGATTTTGCAGTCTGCTTGCAGTAAAGGTTATATGCTTAATATTGATCGAGATTGTGACGTTATTTTAAACTCTATTCTAAACACTCTAACTAAAAAAAGTGCTATTTCTCGGATAATTTATTCTGTAAGAGATAAAAGTTATTCAAGGCATGATTTTTTCGATTGGTTTTATAAAGAATTAGATACTATTACGAAAAACTCATCAAATAACGTCAAAATATACACTAAAAGCACATCTGAATTGCAAGCAGTGTTAAGAGAATTTACATCTAGAACAGATATCTATGCTGATAAATCATTTGTGGGCGATAAAAGTTGCTCTGGTTTAGAAGGCAAGTATGAAATGCGGCGTTACCGATATGATCATATTGCAAAGTCAATAAAAAAGTGGTTGCCCGAAGTTTTACTTACACCGAGTGAGTTAGCGGACATTCGACCAGAAAACTTTGAAGCAAAAATCAAGGAATATACGAAAAGAATAGATAAAAACATTGGCGCGCTGTCAAAAATGGTTGCTCATGTACTTCTTCACTCAGTCATTCGGACTACGACGGGCAGTCAACCAATTCCAGCTTACCTATATGTTGATGATGATAAAGAAACCTGTTTCGAAAACGTCCATATCGTTATTAGAGACCATTCAGAAGATCAGCTGTGGATGGGGTTTAGCTACTTCGTTAAAGATGACTTTGAAGGTCGTCTAGCAGAAATTGTTGATGACTTTTTCGTTTTATTAAACTCCGACGCTTTTGCTGAAAAAAAAGCCAAAATACTCGATGTCAAAGAAGATCGTTTTTTAGTTAGCCATGATATAGATAAGTTACTTCTAAGTACTACATCAATTGACGAATGCTTAGATAGTTTTCATTTTGTATTCTTTATTGGATACGAGTCTGAGCATTTAAGCTGTAAGAGTGCAGATTTAGATGATGATTACCAAGAAAAAATAATTGACGAAGTATACATAAGGTTTGCGAGACTGATTGATGGCTTAATTGACAAAGACGATTTTATGCAAGATTTACATATCGATGTTTATCTTTATCCAATCCCTTCCGTAGACAACCTTTTAACAACTGCTCAAAAAGAATTTGAGGTTAGCTGATATGGAAAAACTAGCTTATAAAAATTATGAGAATTTACTTTCTAAAGAACTTACGCCTTTTGAATATTTAAAAATAGCCAATAACTACCTGTCCAATTCATTTTATGAAAAGGATGGACGAGAAATGGTTATCCGTGCACTTGCTCATAAAAAACATTTTTATCTTTATCAGAAACTATTAAAAAATCTAGTCAGAAAGTCAGGCTTGTACCCTTATTTAAACAAGCACTTTGCTGATGTTAGTGACGAACATAAGCTGCTAATTGAGTTAAATAGAAGTAGCTTTGATAAGAACTTTGTCTATCACGCGATGCAGGCAAAGATTCTTAACTTGTTGCTATCTAGGCAAAATGTTGTTCTTAGTGCCCCTACAAGTATGGGGAAAAGCGTTATTATCGATTCTCTGATAGCTAGCTCAAGATATAACAAAGTTGTGATTGTTGTTCCTACGATTGCTTTAATCGATGAAACACGTAGACGTATATTCGAAAAGTTTAACCATGATTATCAAATCATATTTCACGGCTCTCAAGCTATCACAAGAAAAAAAGTAGTATTTATTCTTACGCAAGAAAGAGTGAATGAACGTGACGATCTTAAAAATATAGACTTGTTCATTATCGATGAATTTTATAAGTTGGCATACCAAGAGAGTGATGATGATTCGAGAGCAATAGCGTTAAATATAGCTTTAAGTAAATTATTAACTATATCCAAGCAGTTTTACATGATTGGTCCTCACATAGATAGTGTTAGAGGGCTTGGAAACTTAAACAAGAACTACGTTTTTATCCCATCAGAATTCAACACAGTAGCTTTGAACTTAAATGAATATAATATTGGCGGTGACAATTACCTAGAAAAGAATAACGTTGTTAAAAGTATACTGAGTAAATACGATGGGCAATGTTTAATATATTGTAGAGGGCAAAACTCAGCGGCTAAGCTTGCTAATTTTTTAAATAAAAACATTAAGTTGCCCAGTAATATCCCTAGAGACTTTTTAGATTGGGTTGCGGAAAACTATGGTAAAGAGTGGATTTATCACAGAGCTTTAGCTTGTGGAATTGGTATACATCATGGGACTCTTCCTCGCGCGATTCAGCAGAAAACAATAGACTTGTTTAATACGCATAGAATTAGAGTACTGTTGTGTACTTCAACCATTATAGAAGGCGTAAATACTGTTGCAGAAAATGTCATAATATACGACAACAGAAACGCAAACAAAGGAATTAACAAATTTACACATAACAACATAGCAGGCAGATCTGGCAGAATGAACCAACACCTTATTGGAAATGTTTTTTGCCTTGAGAGAATCCCAGCGAACGATGTTGAGTCTCGCTCTGTTGATGTTCCATTAGGTCTACAAGGTAGTAATACGCCTATGAACCTACTAGCTGGAATTCAAAATGAACACTTCTCTGAAGAAAGTACAGAGGGCTTTTCTACGTTTATTAATGACTTTAGATTACCATTAGAATTACTAAAGAGTAATTCTGCCTACAGTATTCAAAAACTTTTAGCTGCGTTAGATTTTGTTGAGGACTTGGAGCGAACTAGTATAGACAATTTGATCAGCCCAAAAACAGTAGATAGTTCAAGTTTGACTATTATTGTAAAATTCTTAAAACTTGTTGAATCAGCGCCCTTGCAACGATTACGAATTCAGCACGAAGATAACAATATTTTAAGACATAGAATTTCTTCTTATATATTCGCAAAATCTCATCAAGATTATCTAAGCTCCCGTATTTGTGATATTTACAATACTCATGGCGATGTTAATGAACGTTCAGATCGCACAGAAATTGAACTATCCATTCTAAGAAATATATTTCAGCATGCAGTTCCAAGAGCATTAAATTTACTTCAAGATCTTGTTAACTTCACATACTTTCCGACGAATGCTGGTAAAGGTGCTGATTTTGGATACTTGATGCATTTGTTTGAAAACAGCCATCTTCCTTCTGTCTTTACAGCATTGGAAGAAATGGGGATTCCAATTCAAACTCTTGAAAAACTTAATGCGGAGCGGTTTAATGACGTCAAAATAGAAGTAATTCTCAGATATCTAAGGCTTTATCTCTGTAAGTTCAAATATTTTACCAACTTAGAAAAATCATTTATTAAAAAATCAATAATTTAAAGAGATATCAATTAAATAATAAAACGAGGCAGAGTTAAATTAACAGCTCCTCTACTGCGATTTACCCCCATAACGAACACACATTCAATCTCCCAATCAAAAAAAGCCCCGCAATTGCGAGGCTTTCTATTTTGGTGCTTAAACCACAAGTCTCAGAACGGATATCATCGTCGAAGTTCGGTGCTTGCTGTGGTTTTTGCTCTGGCTTCGCAGCAGGTTGTTGTGGAGCGCTGTTTGCGTAACCACCCTGTGCACCACCAGCATGAATAAAATGGGTCAGAGTTGAATCAACACAAATAAGAAATAACCTTGCTGTCGCATCTCAGCTAGAAATATAAGAAGCTATTCTTTCCAAACTTAAGATGGCTTTCTCAAAAACGATCTGTTGGTCATCATCAGCATAGGACATTGCTTCTGCAAACTGACGATACTCTTGAGCATACAAGGAGTCTGATTTTAGTCTGTCTATCATGATACCGATACTATCCACAAAACCACCATTCACATCACGATTCTCTATCTCTTGGTCGCCTTCAAACGAAGTAATAGCAATCGATTTGAACTGTGGTACATGCTGTGAAATTTCCTGTTCAAGCGCACATAAATCATGAATATGTCGGACAAGAGTAGGATCATCGCTCTCACTGTCTCTGTCACGTTTGAGTACTCTCCAGGTTAAAGCACTGAGTTTGTCTGCACCTATTTCAGTTGGTTGCATACACGCAATACTTGTTTCGGCAGGCTCACCTAAGTATTCGTTTACCATAGAAATAATTGGTTTTAAGACAGGAGGTAGACTAGGAGGAGTAAAACTAAATTCTAGCTCTAGATCTGTTCTTAAAGCGTCATGGGTAGATGTGTTTTTAGGGTAACTAAGAGGGAACTTAAAATATTTTCCACTTTGTTGTAGAAGCTCTTCATTGAACGTTAAAAAATTTTCGATACTTAGTGAGCGTATCAAACACGTTCTCAATTCCCTTTTGGCATTGCGTCTCTGTCCCTGTGAAAGTGAGCCTAGGTAGTGACAACGAAAGTCGAGGTCTTCAGAAAACCTTTGAATCAGTCCATACCCCTTTGAAAGGCTAGTGCCGCCTGAAAATATCGTTTGGATATTTTCAACCTCAGAAATATTTGAAGATATTAGCTTTAATGCTTGAACGGCAAACCAATCTTTTTCAATAAAAGCCTCACTTACATTGCGATGCGAGGCTACTTCCTGAATCAGATCCGGTTCTGGAATATTATGAGACACGTTGATACTTAATTGTTGATCCATTTAAGCTCATACGTCTTGTTACTCGCCCCTTAACCGCTATAACACGACCAGTTGGCACTTGAGTGGTTTGATTTTGGTTGTATTGCGTCTGCTCTTTTGAGCTTACAACCTTAACATTTAATTTATTTAAAGCTTCTACTGCTAAATCTGTTAAAGGTCTGACTGGCAAAACCTTTCCAGTATATTTAGATACTTTCGTTTTTGCGTATAAGCCTTGCCCAAAACGAATCAAACGTTGTTCAGACACAAGTTGTCTTAATGCTCTTCCTATCTGGTCTCTATCAGAAAGGTCAAAAAAATCACTAGGCGTAAAGACATCAGATTTACTTCGGATAATACGATAATTAACCTTGCTTTTAAGGGTTTTGGTAGCCATCTAAAGTCCTCCTCTGAAAATCACCAAAGATACAAACATACGACAAATTGATTAACAAATATACGACAATTAAAAGGGCTACACAAGTAAGCCCCATGACATGGAAGCCTTCGATGATTTCACCAACCGAGTGCTACACAAAGACGACAGCGTGAAATACTTTCGTACTCTCGTGGTACTCAAACACGCCAAAGCCAACAGCCCGATAACTGCGAAGAGTTAGTTATGTATGAGAGTAGAACTTTTGACAGCTCATGCTAAAAATTCGTATGGTGACCCCATTCTAACCTTCACAAGGAGCGTTAATTGAAGACTGGCCTGAACATTATTACATGGAATTGTAATGGAGGGTTTAGAAACAAACTTGACCCTATAAATAAATTAGAAGCGGATATTCTTGTTATACAGGAATGTGAAGACCCTGCACGCTCAACAGAGGCGTATAAAGCTTGGGCTGGCAGTCAATATCTATGGAAAGGCGAATCCAAAAACAAAGGCATTGGGGTTTTCGCGAGAAACGAGAATACGATCCAAGAGTTAGACTGGCAAGGCTCTTTTACTATACAAGGCTTAACCAGCAAGAGCCCAACCTTAACATGGCACTCAAACCATTTAAGACTGTTTATGCCCGTACTCATTAACAATGAACATACATTGCTGAGCGTATGGACGAAAGGTGGTAGAGATGATGTATTTGGTTATATGGGACAGTTTTGGAAGTACCTACAAATTCACAGAAAAGAGTTGTCTAATAGAAAAACGATTATTGCGGGCGACTTCAATAGCAACGTGAAGTGGGATAAACCCGACCGATGGTGGAATCACTCGGATGTTATAAAAGAGCTAGCAGACTTAAAAGTCATGAGCCTTTATCATAAAATTTACAACGAAGAACAAGGTCGCGAGACCCAACCCACCTTTTACCTTCATCGTAATGAAAGTAAACCTTACCATATAGACTACATTTTTGTTTCGGAAGACCTTTTGTCTAGATCTAAACTAGAATTTCCTAACGAAGAATGGCTCAAGTTTAGTGATCATCGCCCTATGTGCATGCGCCTAGCGGCCAATTAAAGCTTTAATTATCAGTGGTTGGTAGGGCAAGCGTATAGGAGAGCTCTATGCTGGTCGATGGTTCATTTGTTTACGTTATGGGAACTGCGTTCCCAGCGGTGCATTACGGCCTTCGGCCTAACGCCCCCTACGAGTTGGTGGATATTTTTCTCTTCAAAGTACAGGGCAGTGGCTGGTGGGACAGGCACGTTTAGGAAAGCTCTATGCTGGTCGATGGTTCATTTGTTTACACTATGGGAACTGCGTTCCCAGCGGTGCATTACGGCCTCCGGCCTAACGCCCCCTACGAGTTGGTGAATATTTTTCTCTTCAAAGTACTGGGCAGTGGCTGGTAGGACAGGCACGTTTAGGAGAGCCCTATGCTGGTCGATGGTTCATTTGTTTACGTTATGGGAACTGTGTTCCCAGCGGTGCATTACGGCCTCCGGCCTAACGCCCCCTACGAGTTGGTGGGTATTTTTCTCTTCAAAGTACAGGGCAATAGTTGGTAGGACAGGCACGTTTAGGAGAGCTCTATGCTGGTCGATGGTCCATTTGTTTACGCTATGGGAACTGCGTTCCCAGCGGTGCATTACGGCCTTCGGCCTAACGCCCCCTACGAGTTGGTGGATATTTTTCTCTTCAAAGTACAGGGTAGTGGTTGGTAGAGCATATGCTGGTCGATGGCTCATTTGTTTACGTTATGGGAACTGCGTTCCCAGCGGTGCATTACGGCCTCCGGCCTAACGCCCCCTACGTTGTTCGTGGTAATCACGACAATAAAAAAAGCCCCGTTATACGGGGCTTTCGTTTTTGTTTTTTTACATCTTCTAACTTGTCTTTGATCAGAACGGAATATCGTCGTCGAAGTCGTCAAAGTTCGGTGCTTGCTGTGGTTTTTGCTCTGGCTTCGCAGCAGGTTGTTGTGCTGGTTGTTGCGGTGCACTGTTGCCCCAGCTACCAAATGATTGTGGAGCGGCTTGCTGCGGTGCAGGTTGTTGTGGTTGCTGACCATAGCCGCCTTGTGCTGGCTGTTGGTTGAAGCCACCCTGTGGCGCTCGTTGTTGTGGTGCTTGTTGCTGAGGCGCTTGATTAAAGCCACCCTGCGGTTGTTGTGGAGCGCTGTTTGCGTAACCACCTTGTGCACCACCAGCATCGTAACCACCTTGTTGGCCACCCATGCCGTTGTCGTTACGGCCATCAAGCAGTTGCATTTCGTTGGCTACGATCTCTGTGGTGTAACGCTTGATGCCGTCTTTTTCCCATTCACGTGTACGCAGGGAACCCTCTACGTAGACTTTGGATCCTTTTTTGATGTAGTCGCCAGCAATCTGACCTAGGCGGTAATTACCACGGTCCATAAAAGCAACACGGTGCCATTCGGTACGCTCTTGCATTTGGCCGGTTTGCTTGTCGCGCCAGCTTTCAGATGTCGCAAGGTTTACATTCGCCACAGCGGCACCTGAAGGCATGAAGCGCACTTCGGCGTCGTTACCTGCATTACCAATTAAGATGACTTTATTTATTCCACGTGCCATGACGTTTTCTCCAACTCTTGTCTGAATGTTCTCTAAATGTGTATTTGCGGTGCGATTTGGCGCAACGCGTCTTTATCTAGTTTTTTCTTATCTACTTTAAGATAAGCGGTTTGCTCATCGGCAAACACTTGCAAGTCTTCCACTCCTTGGACCTGTGAGAGTTTCGCAGTCAACGTGGTGATGGCACTTTGGCTCGGATCGCTCACACTGAAGGCAATACTGCTCAATTGTCTTGGCGCTGGTTGTATAAAACATACCACAGTCCAAGCGAAGAATAGTAAACCCACGGTCCAAAAAACAGCGTCATTTGAATAATTTTGTAACAACCAGCCACCCACTAAGCCGCCTAAAAAGGAACCCATGAATTGGTGGGTTGAGAATACTCCCATTGCGGTTCCACGGTAGCCGACTGGGGCCAGCTTACTGATCAAAGATGGCAAGGTCGCTTCAAGGGTATTGAACGCAATAAAATACAACCACAGCAAGACGCCAAGCATCCATACATAGGCTACCCACTGCAACAATACAGCGCTCAGGGCCATCAGCAACAACACAAAAACCAATACGGCTTTCATGTGGCCTTTACTCTCAGCCAAAACAACTAATGGTACCATACCTACAAAAGCAAAACCCATGACGGCTAAGTAAATCCAACTATGTTGATTCAGCGGAATGTTAAACTGCTCTATTAAAAGGTTTGGAATGGTTAAAAATAAGGCTGTTAAACTACCATGCAATAAAAGCACACTGATGTTTAAAAACCTTAATCGACCATCTTTTAAAACTCGCCCCAGTGCCACAAGGCTTGGGCTAGTGTCACGTCGAAAAGCATGCTGAACCAAGTTTGGTACGGCCCATACAATGAGTCCCATGCCTAATAAAGAGAATACAAACGATAGGTAAAACAGCCCCGACAGGCCTAACTGTGCAAAGAGCCAAGGCCCTAATACTAATGACAGCATAAAAGAAGCACCAATACTGATGCCCACAGTCGCCATCGCTTTGGTGCGGTTCTGCTCTCTCGTTACATCACTCAATAATGCCATTAGGGTACTGGCAATTGCGCCTGCTCCCTGTACAGCACGCCCTAAAATGAGGGTCATTATGTTGTCTGTGTTGGCACAGATTAAACTGCCTAAAGCGAATAAAACTAAGCCAATTAAAATCACTCGTTTACGGCCAATACGGTCAGACCACATTCCCATAGGGATTTGCAGCAACGCTTGGGTAAAACCATAAATACCAATCGCTAAACCTATTTTGGCTGCGTCAGCTCCGTTAATGCCATCGGCAGCTACGCTGATCACAGGCATGATCAGAAATAAGCCCAGCATACGAAACAAGTAGATTAATGCTAACGCGAGAACGGAACGACGTTCGAGTGCATTCATAAGGCGTTTAAACCGGCCAATAAAAAAGGGTTAAATTAGAAAGATGGTAATATTACAAAAAATACCGTTGAAGCTCCATTTCAACTACTGTAAAAATAGACAGTAATTAGAGTAACATATAAGACTTAACTGTCATCCAAATTTACATTGGAGAAACATGGATACCATTACGATACGTGGCGCCCGCACCCACAATTTGAAGAATGTGGACCTTGATATACCAAGGGATAAGTTAGTAGTCATTACCGGCTTATCAGGCTCTGGTAAGTCTTCCTTGGCGTTTGACACCCTGTATGCTGAAGGACAGCGCCGCTACGTAGAATCCTTGTCTACGTATGCCAGACAATTTTTGTCTATGATGGAAAAACCAGACATAGATCATATTGAGGGCTTGTCACCGGCGATTTCCATTGAGCAAAAGTCCACTTCGCACAACCCTAGATCTACCGTAGGTACTATTACCGAAATCTATGACTATTTACGATTGTTGTTTGCACGGGCAGGACAGCCAAGATGTCCTGACCATGGCGAGCCATTAGAAGCACAAACGGTCTCGCAAATGGTAGACAAAATTATTTCTCTACCCGAGAACAGCAAGATGATGCTTTTGGCTCCCATTGTAAAAGATCGCAAAGGTGAGCACTTACACACCATCAATGAGCTTCTTTCAAAGGGATTCATTAGGGCACGCATTGACGGCATTGTCGTTGACCTTGATGACGCCCCTGCCCTAGAAAAAAACAAGAAACACACCATTGAAGTGGTCGTAGACCGCTTTAAAGTACGCGAAGATCTACAATTACGTTTGGCTGAATCTTTTGAGACTTGCCTTGGTTTATCAGACGGCATCGCAAAAGTCGTAAACATGGACGACGAAGACGATGTGCATATTTTTTCTAGCAAATTTGCCTGCCCTGTTTGTGGATACAGTTTAACTGAGCTAGAGCCCCGTTTGTTCTCGTTCAATAACCCGAATGGTGCGTGTCAGACATGTGACGGTCTAGGTACCCACCAGATGTTCGATCAAGAGCGTATCATACAAGACGAAAACTTAACCCTCGCTGAAGGCGCGATACGCGGCTGGGGCCGACGCAGTATTTATTATTATCAACAGCTTACGGCACTTGCTAAGCATTATGGGTTTGATATTGAAGCGCCTTTCAAAGACATTCCAGAGAAGTTTCAACAGCGCATCTTACAAGGCTCTGGAAAAGACAAAATAGAGTTTATGTATATCAATGAGCGTGGCGATAAAATGACGCGCTCACATAGCTTTGAAGGTGTGATTCCAAACTTACAGCGCCGCTACCATGAAACTGAGTCGGACTCGGTTCGAGATGATCTGTCTCAGTATATTAGTACCCGCGCCTGCCCTGACTGTCATGGTTCACGCCTTAATCGCGCTGCACGCAACGTCTTCATTGCTGAGCAAACCTTGCCCGAGATTGTGACTTATCCTATTGCCGAGTGTTTGAAGTATTTTGAAAACTTGGAGCTGGCTGGAGCGCGGGGTGAAATCGCCTCTAAAATTCTGAAAGAAATCCGTGACCGCCTCACTTTTTTAGTCAACGTAGGTTTGGATTATCTCACCCTAGATCGTAAAGCCGACTCTTTATCAGGGGGAGAAGCTCAGCGAATCAGGCTAGCAAGTCAAATCGGCGCAGGCTTAGTCGGTGTCATGTACATTCTGGACGAGCCTTCCATTGGCTTACACCAGCGAGACAACGAACGCCTAATTGCCACACTGACACGCTTACGTGACTTAGGTAATACGGTGATTGTAGTGGAGCACGATGAGGATGCCATTCGCATTGCCGACCATGTTGTGGATATCGGCCCTGGCGCAGGTGTACATGGTGGTCAGATCATTGCGAGCGGTACACCACAAGACATTATGGATTGCCCTGAATCGGTCACCGGACAGTTTTTGACGGGTAAACGTAGGATAGACATTCCAGCGCTTCGTCATCAAGCCAAAAACAAGCAGTCGCTGAGCTTAATTGGGGCAAAAGGTAATAACCTAAACGACGTTACCTTAAATATCCCAGTCGGCGTAATGACCTGTATCACAGGCGTATCTGGTTCAGGTAAATCAACACTCATAAACGGTACTCTATACCCGTTGGCTGCGACCGCTCTGAATGGAGCAACCACATTAAAAGCAGCGCCTCATGAGCGTATCGAGGGCTTAGATTTATTTGATAAGTGCGTGGACATAGACCAAAGCCCAATTGGCCGCACACCAAGGTCAAATCCTGCTACCTATACCGGTATTTTTACCCCAATGCGCGAACTCTTTGCAGCCACACAGGAAGCCCGTTCAAGGGGTTATAAACCAGGTCGTTTTAGTTTTAACGTGAAAGGCGGACGCTGTGAAGCCTGCCAAGGTGACGGTGTAATAAAGGTAGAAATGCACTTCTTACCAGATGTGTATGTACCTTGTGATGTCTGTAAAGGACACAGATATAATCGGGAGACACTAGAAATCCAATATAAGGGTAAGAACATTCATCAATGCTTAGAAATGACCATTGAAGATGCTCGTGAATTCTTTGACCCTGTGCCTAGCATTGCCCGTAAGCTGCAAACTCTAATCGATGTTGGCTTAGGCTATATTCGCCTTGGACAAGCCGCTACGACCCTCTCGGGCGGTGAAGCGCAAAGGGTAAAACTGGCCAAAGAGCTTTCCAAACGAGATACAGGAAGCACTTTGTACATATTGGATGAGCCAACCACGGGCTTGCACTTCTCGGATATTGAACAGCTGCTAAAAGTTCTACATCGTCTACGAGATCATGGCAATACCGTGGTGGTTATCGAGCATAATCTTGATGTGATCAAAACGGCGGATTGGATTGTAGACCTTGGGCCTGAAGGCGGCAGCGGTGGTGGCTACATCATTGCGGAAGGCACGCCTGAAGCCGTTGCGAAGTCAGAATTGTCACATACGGGCCGCTTCTTAAAAACAATGCTAGGATGATCTGAGGCGCTGAATAGCCTTATTATAAAGCCGACTCTCTTAGTGTCGGTTTTTTGTATCACTTAAAAGCCAAATTTAGAGCAAAAAAAAGCCGGACTTAAATAAGTCCGGCTTTTTTATACTTTACTGAGATTACTCAGCCGCTTCTGCAACTGGTCGATCAACCAATTCAACATAAGCCATAGGAGCGTTGTCTCCAGGACGGAAACCGCATTTTAGAATGCGAACGTAACCACCTGGGCGAGCTTGGTAACGAGGACCAAGTTCAGAGAACAATTTACCTACTGCATCTTTGCTACGAGTACGAGCAAAGGCAAGGCGACGATTCGCAACGGAATCAGTTTTCGCCAATGTGATCAAAGGCTCTGCAACACGACGAAGCTCTTTAGCTTTCGGCAACGTAGTTTTAATGACTTCGTGCTCGAATAAAGAAGCAGCCATGTTTTTGAACATCGCTTTACGATGCGAGCTAGTACGGTTTAAGTGACGTCCACTCTTACGATGACGCATTATTCATTCCTTACTAAACTACTTAGGTCAATACAATAATGACCTAGCGAGCTAGTACTTTGCTATCGTCTTTCAAACTAGCCGGTGGCCAGTTCTCTAAACGCATTCCCAAAGACAAACCACGCTGTGCTAAAACATCTTTAATTTCAGTTAATGATTTCTTACCTAGGTTTGGCGTCTTAAGAAGCTCAACCTCAGTACGTTGAATCAAATCACCGATGTAGTAAATGTTTTCTGCTTTCAAACAGTTAGCACTTCGAACGGTCAATTCAAGATCATCAACCGGGCGTAGCAAAATTGGATCGATTTCATCCTCTTCTTCTTCAACAGGTGCTTCGCTTTCGCTCTCAAGAGCAACAAAAACAGCGATTTGTTGTTGAAGAATAGTCGCTGCGCGACGGATTGCTTCTTCAGGATCGATCGTACCGTTAGACTCGATGTCTAGGACAAGTTTGTCTAGGTCAGTACGTTGCTCAACACGAGCGTTATCAACACTGTAAGCAACACGACGTACAGGGCTAAAAGAGGCATCCAGTTGCAGGCGGCCAATTGGACGAGTCTCATCGTCGCCAGCAACACGAGCATCAGCAGGCTCATAACCACGACCACGTGACACTTTGATCTGCATGTTTAATTCAGCAGTATCATCTAAGTGCGCGATGACGTGATCAGGGTTAGCAATCTCTGCATCTGCAACCAACTGAATATCACCAGCAGTTACAACACCAGGACCCTTTTTACTTAAAGTAAGAGTTGCTTCATCTTGCCCGTGTAGAGCGATCGCAACTCCTTTTAGGTTAAGAAGAATCTCAATTACATCTTCTTTAACCCCTTCAATTGCGCTGTATTCGTGCAATACACCGTCGATTTCAACTTCAACAATTGCGCAACCAGGCATTGAAGACAATAGGATGCGACGTAACGCATTTCCTAGAGTATGGCCAAAACCACGCTCAAGCGGCTGTAAAGTCACTTTAGCGCGAGTGTTACCCAATTCTTGAACTTCAATGTTGCGTGGGGTTAACAATTCGCTCACTGAACGCTGCATAGATCCACCTATTTCCTAATCCCAACTACCGGCTTACTTAGAGTAAAGCTCGACAATTAGGTTCTCATTAATTTCAGCTGATAAATCGGCACGTTCTGGAGCTGCTTTGTAAGTAGCTTCCAATTTAGTTGAATCAACTTCGATCCAGTGGATCGGTGCGCGATTTTTAGATAGCTCTAGTGCGCTTTGTACACGCAACTGCTTCTTAGCTTTTTCACGGATAGACACAACATCACCAGCTTTAACTTGGTAAGATGCGATGTTAACCGTTTGACCGTTAACTAGAATGCCTTTGTGGCCAACTAGTTGACGGGCTTCCGCACGTGTAGAACCAAAACCTGCGCGGTATACAACGTTATCTAAACGTGACTCCAAAAGTTGCAGAAGGTTTTCACCAGTTGCACCTTTGATACGAGCAGCAGATTTGTAGTAGTTACGGAATTGTTTTTCAAGAATGCCGTACATACGGCGAACTTTTTGTTTCTCACGTAATTGTAAGCCGTAATCAGAAAGACGACCACGACGTGCACCGTGCACACCAGGAACTGTTTCTGCTTTACATTTAGACTCAAGAGCGCGTGAACCGCTCTTCAATTGCAAGTCGGTACCTTCACGACGAGACAACTTACAAGTTGGACCTATATAACGAGCCATATGTCTGTCTCCTCAATTAAACGCGACGTTTCTTAGGTGGACGGCAACCGTTGTGCGGGATTGGCGTCACATCTGTGATGTTATTGATACGCAAGCCCAATGCATTCAATGCACGAACTGCGGACTCACGACCTGGGCCAGGGCCCTTGATCATTACGTCAACGTTTTTAAGGCCGAATTCTTGTGCGACAGCACCGGCACGTTCCGCTGCTACTTGAGCTGCGAAAGGAGTACTTTTACGAGAACCGCGAAAACCAGAACCACCGGCAGTCGCCCAAGACAATGCATTGCCTTGACGGTCGGTGATAGTCACGATCGTGTTGTTAAATGACGCGTGTACATGAGCAACACCGTCGACAACCGTCTTTTTGACTTTTTTCTTGGTATTGCGCGTAGCTGGCTTAGCCATATTGCACTTTTCCTATTTAATGCTCAGCTCTAGTTATCTCTGTAACTAGAGCGAAACGCGTTTATATTACTTACGAATTGGCTTACGAGGGCCTTTTCGTGTGCGAGCGTTCGTTTTGGTACGTTGACCACGAACAGGTAGGCTGCGGCGGTGACGAATACCGCGATTACAACCTAGGTCCATCAAACGTTTGATAGACATACTGACTTCACGGCGCAGATCACCTTCTACAGTATACTTAGCAACTTCGCCACGAAGTTGGTCAAGCGTTTCATCGCTTAGAGATCCGATTTTGTCAGTCTCTGCAACACCTGCAGCAGCGCAAATTGCGCGCGAACTAGTGCGACCAATTCCGAAGATGTAAGTCAGAGAAATGACCGCATGTTTATTGTCAGGAATATTGACACCGGCTATACGAGCCATTCACTTTACTCCGTTGTTATGGATGATAAATCATCACTTTACATAATTAGGGCGGCTGATTATGCCTACTTTTAGACTATAAATCAACCACCCTATCCTATCATCGAGCAAACTAATAAATTAACCTTGACGTTGCTTATGTCTTGGTTCTGTTTTACAGATCACTCGAACTGAACCGTTACGACGAACGACTTTACAGTTACGACAGATTTTCTTTACAGATGCACGTACTTTCATGTTCAACTCCAACCTATGCTTAGCGCATTAGGCCATTTGGACCATAACCAGTCAGATTAGATTTCTTCATTAATGACTCATATTGCTGACTCATCAGATGACTTTGAACTTGCGACATAAAGTCCATGACAACCACGACTACGATCAACATAGACGTACCGCCAAAGTAGAATGGAACATTCCACGCAACAACAAAGAACTGAGGCATCAGCGACACTAGCGTGATGTATAAAGCACCAAACAGTGTCAAACGAGTCATAACACCATCAATATATCGAGCTGTATGATCGCCTGGACGAATACCCGGTAAAAAAGCACCGGACTTTTTCAAGTTATCTGCCACATCTTTAGGGTTGAACACCAGCGCTGTATAAAAGAAGCAAAAGAAAACAATTGCTATCGCAAATAACAGCACATAGAGCGGTTGCCCAGGAGCTAGCGCTAAAGAGACATTTTGCAACCATTCCATTCCTTCACCTTGACCGAACCATTGGCCGATCGAAGCAGGGAATAGTAGGATACTTGAAGCAAAGATAGGTGGAATTACGCCCGCCATGTTCACTTTAAGTGGTAAATGACTCTTTTGTGCGGCAAACACTTTTTTGCCTTGCTGTCGTTTCGCATAGTTAACCGTAATACGACGTTGACCACGTTCGATGAAAACAACAAACGCAATCGTCGCTATGGCTAAAATACCAATCAACAACAGAGCGAGAATATTAATATCGCCTTGACGAGCCGACTCAAAAGATTGACCTAGAGCTGCAGGTAAACCCGCTACGATACCAGCAAAAATAAGAATGGAAATACCATTACCAATGCCTTTCTCAGTAACCTGTTCACCTAACCACATTAAGAAGACAGTACCAGCGACCAGAGTTACAACCGCGACTGCGTAGAACTCTAAACCACTGCTAAAGGAGATACCTTGGCTTGCTAAACCCACTGCCATACTGGCAGATTGAACAAGGGCAAGTAACACCGTACCGTAACGAGTGTATTGGGTAATCTTACGACGCCCAGCTTCACCTTCTTTCTTAAGTTGCTCTAGCTGCGGACTCACAACCGTCAATAACTGCATAATGATAGAGGCAGAAATATAGGGCAGAATACCTAGAGCAAAGATACTCATACGCTCTAGTGCGCCCCCTGAGAATACGTTAAATAAACTCAGAATTGTGCCTTCATTTTGATCAAACAGTGCTGACAGCCTATCAGGATTAATTCCTGGCACAGGGATGTGTGCACCGATTCGGTATACAATAATTGCTAGAAACACGAAGCGGATGCGAGCCCAAAGCTCGCTCAAGCCACTTTGCATTCCAGCGGGTAGTGAGCCACGCTTTGCCATCTATTCCTCGACTTTTCCGCCAGCCGCTTCGATAGCAGCACGAGCACCTTTAGTCACTTTAAGACCACGAACAGTAACCGCTTTGTCGATAGAACCAGACAAGATTACGCGCGCAGATTTAATTTGGTGACCAAGAATGTCGGCGCTTTTCAGAGCAGCCAAATCTACAACTTCAGCATTTACAGCAGCAAGTTCGTTTAGACGAACCTCAGCAACATACTTTGCCTGACGTGAAGTAAAACCAAATTTTGGCAGACGTTTCTGCAAAGGCATTTGACCACCTTCAAAACCAGGTTTTACTGAGCCACCAGAGCGAGACTTAAGACCTTTATGGCCACGTCCACCGGTTTTGCCCAAGCCGCTACCAATACCGCGACCAACACGTTTAGGAGCATGTTTGCTACCTTCGCCAGGACGAAGTGTATTTAAGAACATGTTATTCTCCTACAACTTTAACCATGTAATAAACTTTATTGACCATACCGCGAACAGAAGGAGTGTCTTCTAGTTCACGAGTTTGGCCAACCTTACTAAGACCCAAGCCTTTAACTGTTTCACGGTGCTTTGGAAGACGACCGATCGGGCTACGGGTTAATTGAACTGTGATGGTTTTATTTGCCATGTCACATTACCCCAAAATTTGATCGACTGACTTACCGCGTTTTGCCGCGATTTGCTCAGGTGCTTTCATGTCCTGCAAACCTTTGATCGTAGCGCGAACTACGTTTACTGGGTTTGTAGATCCGTAACATTTTGCTAATACGTTGTGTACGCCAGCGATTTCAAGAACCGCACGCATAGCACCACCGGCGATAACACCAGTACCTTGAGAAGCAGGCTGCATGTAAACCTTAGATGAACCGTGATTGGCTTTAACAGGATACTGAAGAGTATCGCCATTTAGCTGCACAGACACCATGTTACGGCGAGCTTGTTCCATTGCTTTTTGGATCGCTTGAGGCACTTCACGTGCTTTACCGCGACCAAAGCCAACCTTACCATTTCCATCACCGACAACTGTTAGAGCTGTGAAAGAGAAGATGCGACCACCCTTTACAACTTTAGCAACGCGGTTTACTTGAACTAACTTCTCTTGCAAGTCGCTAGCTTGTTGTTCGTTAACTGCCATTTGCTACCCCTTAAAACTCTAGACCGGCTTCACGTGCAGCGTCAGCTAGTGCTTGAACGCGACCGTGGTATTTGAAGCCAGAACGGTCAAAAGCGACCGAAGTGACACCTGCTTCTTTAGCTCGTGTAGCAATCAAAGTACCTACTTCTTGAGCAGCTGCTTTGTTACCAGTCGCTGTAGCACGTAGAGCTTCTTCAAGAGTAGAAGCGCTCGCTAGAACCTTGCTACCGCATGGAGAAATTACTTGAGCGTACATATGGCGTGGTGTGCGATGTACAGTAAGACGATTCGCACCTAACTCACGAATGTGCAAGCGCGCACGGCGTGCACGACGAATTCGAGATTGTTTTTTAGTGTTCATGAATGCTTACCTACTTCTTCTTAGCTTCTTTACGACGAACGTATTCGTCAGCATAGCGAACACCTTTGCCTTTATAAGGCTCAGGCGGACGGAAACCGCGAACTTCTGCAGCAACCTGACCAACGACTTGCTTATCAATGCCTTTGATCACGATTTCTGTTTGTGAAGTACATTCAGCTGTAATGCCTTCAGGAAGTTCGTAGTCAACTGGGTGAGAGAAACCCAGAGACAGGTTAAGTACTTTGCCTTTAACAGCAGCACGGTAACCTACACCTTGAAGAAGCAATTTTTTCTCAAAACCTTGGCTAACACCAACAACCATGTTGTTTACCAAAGCGCGAGTTGTACCAGCTAAGGCACGGCTTTGTTTAGCACCATCGCGGGCAGCGAAAGTGATAACGTTTTCTTCTTTTTTCACAGCAACGCTTGCGTGAACATTAAACTCTAGTGAACCTTTACCACCTTTAACAACAAGGTTTTGGCCATCAAGAGTCAAATCTACACCGCTAGGAAGCGTCACAGGACTATTAGCAACTCGAGACATACTAACTCCTAGAATACAGTGCAGATTACTTCGCCACCGATACCAGCAGCACGAGCTGCACGGTCAGTCATCACACCTTTAGAGGTAGAGATGATTGCAACACCTAGGCCAGCTTCTACTTTAGGTAGATTGCTAGAACCTTTGTATTGACGCAAACTTGGGCGAGATGCGCGTTTAATTTCTTCGATAACCGGCTTACCTTCGTAGTATTTCAACTCGATAGTTAAAGTCGGCTTAACCGCTTCGTCTACAGAAAAGCTAGTTACGTAGCCTTCTTCTTGTAGAACAGAAGCAACTGATGCTTTCATTTTTGATGAAGGCATGCTCACAGTGGTCTTTGCGGCCATCTGTGCATTACGGATGCGTGTAAACATATCCGCAAGGGTATCTTGCATACTCATTTAAGAGCTCCTAATTGAAAAAACCATTGTGCAGCAAATAGAGCTCGCGCATAGTACACAGCAGCGAGCAGAATGTCCAGCTTTTAGACACTCCACTCACTGCAATGTATTATGATCGCGCTCTACTTGCTTACCAACTAGCTTTCTTCAAGCCTGGTACGTCACCGCGCATCGCTGCTTCACGCAGTTTGATACGAGACAAGCCGAAACGACGGTAAACACCGTGTGGACGACCTGTTACTTGGCAACGATTACGTTGGCGTGAAGAAGATGAATCGCGTGGAAGTGCTTGAAGCTTCAAGGTAGCTTCCCACTTTTCATCGTCCGATGCATTAACGTCGCTAATGATCGCTTTTAGAGCAGCACGCTTTTCAGCGTACTTTGCTACTAACTTGGTGCGTTTTGCTTCGCGTTGAACCATTGAAACTTTTGCCATGATTCCTACCTCTTATTTCTTGAAAGGGAAATTAAAGGCGGCTAACAAAGCACGACCTTCTTCGTCGCTACGAGCAGTAGTAGTGATTGTGATATCTAAACCACGTACACGATCTACTTTATCGTAATCGATTTCTGGGAAGATGATCTGCTCTTTAACACCCATGCTGTAGTTACCACGACCGTCGAAAGACTTAGGATTAAGTCCACGGAAGTCACGGATACGTGGAATAGCTACATCAACCAAACGGTCGAAGAAATCCCACATACGCTCACCACGTAGCGTTACTTTACAACCGATCGGGTAACCGTCACGGATTTTAAAGCCTGCTACTGATTTACGTGCCTTAGTTACTACAACTTTTTGGCCGCTAAGTGCTTGTAGATCGTTTACCGCATGTTCAAGAAGTTTCTTGTCTGCGATAGCTTCACCAACACCCATGTTCAATGTGATTTTAGTGATACGAGGCACTTCCATCACATTTTTGTAGTCAAACTCTTGAGTAAGAGTTGAAACTACTTGATCTTTATAAACTTGCTTAAGTCTCGCCATGGCTATAATTCTCGCTCTTAGGCGTCGATCGCTTCACTATTTGATTTAAAGATACGTACCTTAGTACCGTCTTCATTCAATTTAAAGCCGACGCGATCCGCTTTGCCAGTAGCTTCATTGAAGATAGCTACATTAGAAATTTGGATAGGTGCTTCTTTTTCAACGATTCCACCAGTTGTGCCCTTCATAGGGTTTGGCTTCTCGTGCTTCTTCACAGTGTTAACACCGGAAACAACAACACGGCTTTCGTCTACTACCTTAACCACTTTACCGCGCTTGCCTTTGTCTTTACCGGCAATCACGATAACTTCGTCGTTACGTTTGATTTTACGCATAATGTCCCCTCTCCCTCTTACAGCACTTCTGGTGCAAGAGAAACAATTTTCATGAATTGCTCTGTACGCAACTCACGTGTTACAGGGCCAAAGATACGAGTACCAAGTGGCTGTCCTGAAGCGTTAAGTAGAACCGCTGAGTTTACATCAAAACGGATTACAGAACCATCTGGACGACGAACACCTTTCTTAGTTCTTACGACAACAGCGTTAAGAACCTGCCCTTTTTTAACACGACCACGAGGGATCGCTTCTTTAACTGTGACCTTAATAATGTCACCGATAGCAGCATAACGACGATGTGAGCCACCCAGTACTTTTATACACTGAACACGCTTTGCGCCGCTGTTATCTGCAACATCAAGCATCGATTCTGTTTGAATCATTACTGCTCTCCAATCAAATTAGATAACAAGTCTCACGAGTGGGCAGCTTAAACAGCTGCCGCTTTCTCAACAACTTGAACCAGATTCCAAGTCTTAGACTTAGAGTAAGGACGTGTTTCTACGACCTTAACGGTATCACCGATCTGACACTCATTGTTTTCATCGTGAGCGTGTAGTTTTGTTGAACGACGAATAAACTTACCGTATAGAGGGTGTTTTTCAGTACGCTCAACAAGTACCGTGATGGTTTTATCCATCTTGTCGCTAACTACTTTACCAGTAGCTGTACGCGCTTTTGTCTCTGCCATCTTAGTTACCTGCCTTATCGTTTAGCACGGTTTTAACACGTGCGATATTGCGGCGAACTTGTGAGAGCAAATGAGTTTGCGCTAACTGACCAGTGGCTTTCTGCATACGCAGAGTAAATTGCTCACGTAGTAGTTCGATCAAGGTCGCTTGTAGCTCTGCTACAGACTTTTCTTGCAGTTCTTTTGCTTTCATCTACATCACCGTACGCGTTACGAAAGTTGTGGACAGAGGAAGCTTAGCAGCAGCTAATGCGAATGCCTCGCGAGCTAGCTGTTCTGAAACGCCCTCAACTTCATAAAGCATTTTACCAGGTTGAATTTGAGCAACCCAGTATTCCACGCTACCCTTACCTTTACCCTGACGAACCTCAAGAGGTTTCTGAGTAATCGGCTTATCAGGGAACACACGAATCCAGATTTTACCACCACGTTTGATGTGACGAGTCATTGCACGACGCGCCGCCTCAATTTGACGAGCAGTGATACGACCGCGAGCAGTCGATTTCAAACCGAATTCACCAAAGCTAACTTGATTACCGCGCAATGCTAAACCGCGGTTGCGGCCTTTCTGCATTTTGCGGAATTTAGTACGTTTCGGTTGTAACATGACTTACCCCCTACTTAGACTTCTTCTTTTGTGCGCCTTTATCAGCACGCACTTGTTCAATACCGCCCAAGATTTCGCCTTTGAAGATCCACACTTTAACACCGATGATGCCGTAAGTTGTGTTTGCTTCATAAGTAGCGTAGTCAATGTCTGCGCGTAGTGTGTGTAGAGGCACACGACCTTCACGGTACCACTCAGCACGTGCGATTTCTGCACCGCCTAGACGACCACTTACCTGAACCTTGATACCTTTCGCGCCTGCACGCATAGCATTCTGTACTGCACGTTTCATAGCACGACGGAACATAACGCGACGCTCTAGTTGGCTAGCAATGTTTTGCGCAACCAATTTCGCGTCCATTTCAGGCTTACGAATTTCTTCGATGTTGATGTGAACTGGAACGCCCATCATCTCAGAAACTGCATTACGTAGTTTCTCAACATCTTCACCTTTCTTACCAATCACAATACCTGGACGGGCAGTGTGAATTGTAATACGAGCTGTTTGAGCAGGACGTTGAATCTCGATACGAGAAACAGAAGCCTGAACCAATTTTTTCTCCAAGTACTCACGAACCTGAAGATCATTTAATAGCAGCTTAGAGTAGTTTTGATTGTTCGCATACCAAGTAGAAGTATGATCTTTAACTATCCCTAGGCGTATACCAGTTGGATGAACCTTCTGACCCATTGGGTTTCTCCTAATTAGTCAGCGACTTTAACTGTTATATGGCAACCGCGTTTTAAAATACGGTCAGCACGGCCTTTAGCACGTGGCATAATACGTTTCAGAGTCATAGCCTCGTCAACGTACGCCGTAGATACACGCAAGTCATCTATATCAGCACCTTCGTTATGCTCAGCATTAGCTACAGCAGACTCTAGCACCTTCTTGACAATTACTGCCGCCTTTTTAGGACTGAACGTTAGAATGTCCAGTGCTTCGCTAACAGATTTGCCGCGGATTTGATCTACAACCAAACGGGCCTTCTGCGCTGAGAGGCGAGCACCTTTTAATGAAGCGCTTACTTCACTCATGTTAATACTCCTAATTACCGTTTGGCTTTCTTGTCCGCAGCATGACCACGATATGTACGGGTCGGAGCGAACTCACCCAGTTTATGACCGACCATATCTTCAGTTACTAGAACTGGAACATGCTGGCGACCATTATGGACAGCGATAGTCAACCCTACAAAGTCAGGGAAGATTGTTGAACGACGAGACCAAGTTTTGATTGGTCGACGATCATTCTTCTCTACCGCAGCCTCTACCTTTTTCAACAAATGAAGGTCGATAAAAGGACCTTTTTTTAGTGAACGTGGCACAGTCGTTTCCTCTTATTACTTAGTACGGCGACGTACAATAAGTTTATCAGTACGCTTGTTGCTGCGCGTTTTGTAACCTTTAGTAGGCATACCCCATGGAGACACAGGATGACGACCACCAGAGCTACGTCCTTCACCACCACCATGTGGGTGATCAACTGGGTTCATCGCTGCACCGCGAACGGTTGGGCGAACACCACGCCAGCGACTAGCACCAGCTTTACCCAGAACTCTTAAGCTGTGCTCAGAGTTAGAAACTTCACCCAAAGTAGCGCGACATTCAGTCAGTACTTTACGCATTTCACCTGAACGTAGGCGAAGCGTAACGTAGCGACCTTCACGAGCAACTAGCTGAGCAGAAGCACCAGCGGAACGTGCAACTTGTGCACCTTTACCTGGCTTAAGCTCGATGCAGTGAACAATACTACCCACTGGAATATTTTGCAGAGGCAAAGTATTACCAGCTTTAATTGGCGCATCTGCACCACTGGAAACTACAGTACCGGCAACCATACCTTTGGAAGCGATAATGTAACGACGCTCACCATCAGCATATTTAACCAATGCAATGTTTGCAGAACGGTTTGGATCATATTCCAAACGCTCAACTACCGCAGGAATTCCGTCTTTGTTACGACGAAAATCAATCATACGGTAATGCTGCTTATGACCACCACCTACGTGACGCGTAGTGATGCGTCCGTTGTTGTTACGACCACCCGACTTGCTTTTCTTAGAAAGCAAAGGAGCGTAAGGCGCACCTTTATGCAAGTCGTTGTTAACAACTTTAACAACGTGACGACGGCCTGCAGACGTTGGCTTACTTTTTACAACAGCCATTGACCTATCTCCCCTTATTCAGCGACCATGAAATCAATGTCTTGACCTTCGGCTAAACGAACGTACGCTTTTTTCACGTCACTACGCTTACCTAGACCACGAACTGTGCGTTTTGTTTTACCTTTTTGGTTCAACGTACGTACAGACTCAACTTTGACTTCAAAAAGCGCTTCGATAGCTTGTTTGATTTCAGGTTTTGTTGCATCACCTGTTACTCGGAAAACATACTGACCGTTACCTTCGGCAACGATTGTCGCTTTCTCAGAGATGTGTGGACCCAACAGAACTTTATAAATGCGTTCGCCGATCATGCTAGTGCCTCCTCAACTTGTTTCAGAGCACCAACTGTCACCAACACTTTGTCGTAAGCAATCAAGCTAACAGGGTCGATAGACGCTGCATCACGCACATCTACGTTTGGTATGTTGCGAGCCGCTAAAAACAAGTTATCTTCCACATCTTGGGAAACAACTAAAGCGTTCTCAACATTCAATTCTGCCATTTTTGCTTTGAAGAGCTTAGTTTTTGGAGCTTCCAACTTAAGGTCTTCAACAACAACAAGACGGTCTTGGCGTACAAGCTCAGACCAGATGGTGCGCATTGCTGCACGGTACATCTTCTTGTTTACTTTCTGAGAGTGATCTTGTGGTTTTGCAGCGAAAGTAACACCACCAGAGCGCCATAGAGGGCTACGGATAGTACCTGCACGCGCACGACCAGAACCTTTCTGTTTCCAAGGTTTGCGGCCACCACCAGCTACTTCAGAGCGAGTTTTCTGAGCGCGTGAACCTTGACGACCGCCAGCCAAGTAAGCTGTAACTACTTGGTGCACTAGCGCTTCGTTGTATTCACGAGCAAAGGCTACTTCAGAAACTTCTACTGTTCCTTCTGCGCCTGTTAGATTCAAGTTCATTGTCTACCCCTCTTAGCGAGCTTTAACAGCTGATTGAAGAATAACATCACCGTTTACAGCACCAGGAACCGCACCTTTTACAAGAATAAGGTTACGTTCTGCATCTACACGAACCACTTCTAGTGATTGAGTAGTGACTTGTGCTGCACCCATTTGGCCAGCCATCTTCTTGCCTTTCCAAACACGACCAGGTGTTTGACATTGACCGATGGAACCAGGTGCACGGTGAGACAATGAGTTACCATGTGTAGCGTCTTGCATAGAGAAGTTATGACGCTTAATGGCACCTTGAAAACCTTTACCTTTCGATTGACCAGTTACGTCAACCAATTGGATAGATTCGAAATCAGCTACAGTTAGCTCATCACCAACATTGATTTCTTTCTCGTCACCAGACAAGCGGAACTCCCATAAACCACGACCCGCTTCAACGCTAGCTTTAGCAAAGTGACCTGCTGCTGCTTTGTTGACACGGTTAGAGCGGCGAGTACCGACAGTAACTTGCACAGCTTGGTAGCCATCAGTTTCTGCAGTTTTCACCTGAGTAACGCGGTTCGGTTCTACTTCGATAACGGTTACTGGCACGGATACACCATCTTCGTTGAAGACACGTGTCATTCCGGCTTTGCGTCCGACTAATTGAATAGCCATTTTTTACCTCGTTTGCCAGTTGTGTAAGGGGCTATCACCCGCTACGGCCGACCATTCCAGATCGTTCCACTATTAGTGCATAAGCCGACTGATAACCAGCCGGTTCTCGCACCCCTAAGACTTTGGGGATTAACCCAAAGAGATTTGTACTTCCACGCCTGCCGCAAGGTCTAGCTTCATTAGAGCATCAACTGTTTTTTCAGTTGGCTCAACGATGTCTAGAACACGTTTGTGAGTACGGATTTCATACTGATCACGCGCATCTTTGTTTACGTGTGGAGAAATCAATACTGTGTAACGCTCTTTGCGAGTAGGAAGTGGAATCGGTCCACGCACTTGCGCACCGGTACGTTTCGCTGTGTCCACAATTTCTTGTGTTGAAGCATCAATCAGACGGTGATCAAATGCTTTCAGACGAATACGGATTTTTTGGCTTTGCATTTCCAACTCCAAATACAGTGTTTAGATGACCTAACTGTACATTTATTAGGCCACAATCCTTTTTTAAGGACGGCGAATATTAGCCATTCAAAAACTGGTTGTCAAGTAACCAATTTAAAAAAGCCATCTCACCAGATACAAAAAAGGCTGTTCGCAAAACGAACAGCCTTTTTTCAAATAATTGCTAGAAGCCGATTAATTCGGCCAAGCGATTATTTTAGTACTTTAGCAACAACACCAGCACCTACTGTACGACCACCTTCACGGATCGCGAAACGTAGACCTTCGTCCATCGCGATTGGGTGAATTAGAGTAACAGACATTTGTACGTTGTCACCAGGCATAACCATTTCTACACCTTCAGGTAGCTCACAAGCACCAGTTACGTCAGTAGTACGGAAGTAGAACTGAGGACGGTAACCTTTGAAGAATGGAGTGTGACGACCACCTTCATCTTTACCTAGAACGTATACTTCAGCTTCGAACTCAGTGTGAGGAGTGATAGAACCAGGCTGAGCCAATACTTGACCACGTTGAACTTCTTCACGCTTAGTACCACGTAGAAGAATACCACAGTTCTCACCCGCACGACCTTCGTCTAGAAGCTTACGGAACATTTCAACACCAGTACAAGTTGTTTTCGTAGTTTCTTTGATACCTACGATTTCAACTTCTTCACCAACTTTGATGATACCGCGCTCTACACGACCAGTTACTACAGTACCACGACCTTGGATAGAGAAAACGTCCTCGATAGGCATGATGAAAGAACCGTCGATAGCACGCTCTGGCTCTGGGATGTAAGAGTCAAGAGTCTCAACAAGAGTCTTAACAGCCGTTGTACCCATTTCGTTGTCGTCTTCGCCGTTCAATGCCATTAGGGCAGAGCCTGGGATGATTGGAGTGTCATCACCTGGGAAGTCGTACTCAGAAAGAAGGTCACGTAGTTCCATTTCAACCAACTCTAGCATTTCAGCGTATTCTTCAGAATCCGCACCGCCACAGTCTTCAGCCAATAGATCAGCTTTGTTTAGGAATACAACGATGTAAGGTACACCTACTTGACGAGAAAGAAGGATGTGCTCACGAGTCTGAGGCATAGGGCCATCAGTTGCACCACAAACAAGGATAGCGCCGTCCATTTGAGCAGCACCAGTGATCATGTTTTTAACATAATCGGCGTGTCCTGGGCAGTCTACGTGTGCGTAGTGACGATCGTTAGAATCGTACTCTACGTGAGAAGTCGCGATAGTGATACCACGCTCACGCTCTTCTGGAGCGTTATCGATGTTAGCGAAATCTACTTTTTCGCCACCGAATACTTCTGCACATACACGAGTAAGTGCTGCTGTTAGAGTTGTTTTACCGTGGTCAACGTGACCGATTGTGCCAACGTTAACGTGCGGTTTACTACGTTCAAATTTACTCTTTGCCATGATACATACACCTTAAGAATTAGTAAGTATGATGATTAATCTTCATTTTTGATGATCGCGTCTGCCACACTAGCCGGTGCTTCAGCGTATTTCTCAAACTCCATTGCATAACTTGCACGCCCTTGCGACAAGCTACGCACGTCAGTTGCATAACCGAACATTTCCCCGAGAGGTACTTCAGCGCGGATTATCTTCCCTGACGGGGAATCGTCCATCCCCTGGACAAGTCCACGACGACGATTCAGGTCTCCCATCACGTCACCCATGTACTCTTCAGGGGTTACAACTTCCACTTTCATTACAGGCTCAAGGACACATGGATCTGCATCCAACGCGCCTTTTCTCAAACCTTGCGAAGCAGCAATTTTAAAGGCCATTTCGTTAGAGTCAACATCATGGTAAGAACCATCGAATAATACGACCTTAATACCCAATAATGGATACCCAGCGATCACACCATTCTTCATTTGCTCAGAAATACCCTTCTCTATTGCAGGAATGTATTCTTTTGGAATAACACCCCCAACAATCTCGTTAACGAACTCAAGCCCTTCTTTATCAGAAGGAATCAACTTCATCACGACGTGACCGTATTGACCACGACCACCAGATTGACGCGCAAATTTGTGATTAATCTCCACTTCTTTGCGAATTTTTTCTCGGTAGGATACTTGGGGCTTACCAATATTCGCATCCACCTTGAACTCACGACGCATACGGTCGACAAGAATATCAAGATGCAGCTCACCCATACCAGAGATAATAGTTTGACCTGTCTCTTCATGTGTCTCCACACGGAAAGATGGATCTTCTTGCGCCAGTTTACCTAACGCAACGCTCATTTTTTCCTGGTCCGCTTGAGACTTTGGCTCAACCGCAACAGAAATAACAGGCTCTGGAAACTCCATTCGTTCCAACACTACCACATCGTTCATATCACAAAGGGTGTCACCTGTAGTCACGAACTTCATTCCCACAGTGGCAGCGATGTCGCCCGCTAACACTTCCTTGATCTCTTCACGATTATTGGCATGCATCTGAACCATGCGACCAATGCGCTCACGCTTCTGCTTCACGGAATTGTAAACAGCATCACCCGATTTCAAGGTACCAGAGTACACTCGAATAAATGTGAGCGTACCAACGAAAGGATCCGTCGCTATCTTGAACGCTAATGCTGAGAACGGTGCCTCATCATCAGCAGAACGAGATACAACAGTTTCTCCATCCTCGAGCGTGCCTTCGATCGCTTTTACTTCAAGCGGCGAAGGCATATATTCTACTACCGCATCAAGAACAGCTTGCACACCTTTATTCTTAAAAGCTGAACCACAAGAAACCAAGACAACTTCATTGGCTAAAGTGCGGATACGCAAACCACGCTTAATGTCTTCGACGGATAGATCACCTTCTTCAAGGTATTTATCCATAAGCTCATCATCTGCTTCAGCTGCAGCTTCGACCATCTGCTCACGCCACTCCTGTGCTTCATCAACAAGGTCAGCAGGTATGTCTTCCAAAGTGTAAGTCATACCTTGATCTTGTTCATTCCACATGATGGCTTTCATCAATACCAAATCAACCACACCACGGAAGTCCTCTTCCGCGCCGATATTAATTTGAATAGGAACAGCATTGGCATTTAAACGGTCTTTAAGCTGCTCAACCACCGAAAAGAAGTTTGCACCGGTACGGTCCATCTTATTGACGAACACCATACGAGGAACTTCATACTTATTGGCTTGACGCCAAACAGTTTCGGTTTGCGGCTGAACGCCAGAGGAACCACAGAGCACAACAACGGCACCATCAAGAACACGTAAAGAACGCTCTACCTCAATGGTAAAGTCTACGTGCCCAGGCGTATCAATAATATTGATACGGTGCTGGTCAAATTGTTGACTCATACCACTCCAAAAACAGGTTGTCGCTGCTGATGTTATGGTAATGCCGCGCTCTTGCTCTTGCTCCATCCAATCCATGGTAGCCGCACCATCGTGCACCTCACCAATCTTATGGGACAGACCAGTATAGAAAAGAATGCGCTCAGTTGTCGTCGTTTTACCTGCATCAACGTGTGCACAAATACCGATATTACGGTAGCGGTTGATAGGTGTTTTACGTGCCACTGTGTTTGTTGCTCCGAACGATTAGAAACGGTAGTGCGAGAAAGCTTTGTTGGCTTCAGCCATACGGTGAACGTCTTCACGCTTCTTAACCGCAGAACCTTTGTTTTCAGCCGCATCAATAATCTCACCTGCTAGACGTAGAGCCATGGATTTCTCACCACGCTTACGTGAAGACTCAACCAACCAACGCATAGACAAAGCTACACGACGAGCTGGGCGTACTTCTACAGGTACTTGATAAGTCGCACCACCTACACGGCGAGATTTAACCTCTACCATAGGCTGGATGGATTCTAGTGCTTTTTCGAAGATACCCATTGGCTCTTCTGTTTTAGCGCGTGCTGCAACTGCATCTAGTGCATTGTATACAATGCTTTCAGCTACAGATTTCTTGCCACTAACCATTACATGGTTGATGAATTTAGCAAGAAGTTGGCTTCCGTGTTTAGGATCCGGAAGGACTTCACGCTTCGCGACGACGCGTCTTCTAGGCATATCTATATCCTCTTCAGGTTAGCCCGAGACAATTAAAACTGCTCGGCCTTACTGTATTAAAAATTTGTTTCTAAACGATGACTAAGTAAAACTTACTTAGGACGCTTAGTACCGTACTTAGAACGGCCTTGCTTACGGTTTTGAACGCCTGAAGTATCCAAGCTACCACGTACTGTGTGGTAACGAACACCTGGAAGGTCTTTTACACGACCGCCGCGAATCAGCACTACGCTGTGTTCTTGCAGGTTGTGACCTTCACCACCGATGTAGGAAGTTACTTCAAAGCCGTTGGTCAAGCGAACACGACATACTTTACGCAAAGCCGAGTTAGGCTTTTTAGGGGTAGTAGTATATACACGTGTGCAGACACCGCGGCGTTGCGGACAAGCTTGTAACGCAGGAACGTCACTTTTTACCACTTTACGCTTACGTGGTTTACGAACCAACTGGTTAACTGTTGCCATTAGACAAACTCCACAGATCCAATTCTCATGGCGGAAATCGCCAAAAATAAGGAGGCGCAAGTTTAATTTGCGCCTATAAAACAGTCAATAGGGAGGTGACTAAAAAATCACCTCCCTAGCCATTTAACAGCAATTTTTTAGTCTTTCAGGGCAGCACTTAGTGCTTCTTCTACTTCAGAAGCACTGACTGTTGAAATTCCATCCTTCGCTGCTTGCGCAAGATCTTTCTTATTCTTACGCTCATTGTGGTAAGCCAAACCTGTACCAGCTGGTATCAAGCGACCTACTACAACGTTTTCTTTTAAGCCACGCAAGTGATCTTTCTTACCTGTTACCGCACCTTCTGTTAAGACACGAGTGGTCTCTTGGAAGGACGCTGCAGAGATGAAAGACTCAGTAGCCAAAGAAGCTTTTGTGATACCAAGCAATACACGCTCGTATTTCGCAGGGAATTTACCCTCGCTTTCAGCCTTCTCATTTGCATCAAGCACTTGAGTCAACTCAACTTGGTCTCCTTGGATAAGATCTGTATCACCAGACTCACCAACATCTACCTTACGAAGCATTTGGTTAACGATAACCTCAATGTGCTTATCGTTAATCACAACGCCCTGTAGACGGTAAACTTCTTGCACTTCGTTCGTAATGTAGTCAGCTAATGCTTCTACACCTTTCAAGCGCAAGATGTCATGCGGGCTCAGAGGGCCATCAGCGATGATCTCGCCTTTTTCCACTTCTTCACCATCAAAGATGTTGATTTGACGCCACTTAGGAATCAAGGTTTCGATTGGGTCACTGCCATCTTGTGGTGTGATAACCAAACGGATCTTACCTTTTGTTTCTTTACCGAAGCTAACCACACCAGATGCCTCAGCCATAACAGCTGGATCTTTCGGGCGGCGCGCTTCAAATAGGTCAGCCACTCGTGGCAGACCACCGGTGATATCTTTGTTACCTTGAGATTCCTGAGGAATACGAGCCAACACTTCACCAGATTTAACTTCTGCACCATGATCCAAGCTTAGCAATGCTTTCTCTGGCAGCATGTACTGCACAGGAGAATCTGTTCCAGGAATCAATACTGGATTCCCTTCTGCATCAACCACAGAGATCATTGGACGCAAATCTTTACCTGCAGATGGACGGTCTTTGATTTCAAGAACTTCGATGGTCGTTAGACCCGTCATATCATCAGATTGACGGCGAATGGTAACATTCTCTTCCATACCACTAAATTCAAGACGGCCTTGCATCTCAGATACAATTGGGTGTGTATGTGGATCCCAGTTAGCCACTACTTGACCAGCGGTAACTGCATCACCTTCACGCACAGACAATACTGCACCGTAAGGAAGCTTGTAACGCTCTTTCTCACGACCAGACTCATCCGCCACAGCCAACTCAGAAGAACGAGAAGCCACCACAAGCTGGCCAGTCTCACGCTCGATACTCTTCATTTTGTGGAAACGGATAGTACCCGCACTCTTCACTTGCACGCTGTCTACAGCAGAAGCTCGAGATGCCGCACCACCGATGTGGAAGGTACGCATGGTAAGCTGAGTACCTGGCTCACCAATCGATTGCGCTGCCACAACACCAATTGCTTCACCGATGTTAACCTGATGACCACGACCTAGATCACGTCCGTAACACTTAGCACACACACCGTGGCGTGTTTCACAAGTAATTACAGAGCGCGTAATCATTTCGTCCACACCCGCTGTTTCAAGGGTACGTACGTCATGTTCATCAATCAAAGTACCAGCAGGTAATACTAGGTTACCTTTTGAATCTAGAACGTCCTGAGCAATAACACGACCCAGCACACGTTGACCCAGAGGCACAACAACATCGCCACCTTCAATCATGGCGCTAACGTTAATACCGTTAGATGTACCACAATCTGTTTCAGTAACAACCAAGTCCTGGGCAACGTCTACAAGACGACGCGTTAAGTAACCTGAGTTCGCTGTTTTCAAGGCAGTATCAGCAAGACCCTTACGAGCACCGTGAGTAGAGGTAAAGTACTGTAGTACAGATAGACCTTCACGGAAGTTCGCGGTGATTGGTGTCTCGATGATGGAACCATCTGGCTTCGCCATCAGACCACGCATACCACCTAGCTGACGCATCTGAGCAACACTACCACGGGCACCGGAGTCAGCCATCATATAAACAGAGTTAAAAGATTGTTGTTCAACCTCATTCCCCTCTTTATCGACAGTCGTTTCTTTCGCCAGGTTGTTCATCATAGCTTCAGTAACGGTTTCGTTTGTACGAGACCACAAGTCAATTACCTTGTTGTACTTCTCGCCTTGCGTTACCAGACCATCTGCGTATTGGTATTCAATCTCTTTAACTTCAGCTTCTGCTTGAGCGATGATATCAGCTTTCTCAGGTGGAATAACAAAGTCATCTACACCTACAGAAGAACCAGAAGCTGTCGCGTATTGGAAACCGGTGTACATCAATTGGTCAGCAAAAATACAGCTTTCTTTTAGACCAACACGACGGTAACACTCGTTAATCAAGTTCGAGATAGCTTTCTTCTTCATTGGTTGGTTAACCACTGAGAAAGGTAGGCCATCAGGCACAATATCAAACAACAACGCACGACCCACTGTCGTATCAGCAATAAAGGTAGAAGCTACTTTTTCGCCTTCCAGTGTGGTGTCTACTTGGTTGATACGCACTTTAACTTTCGCGTGAAGCTCAACTTGCTTCGCGCCGTATGCACGGTGTACTTCTTTAATGTCAGAAAACGCCATGCCTTCACCTTTGGCATTGATTTTCTCACGTGTCATGTAGTACAGACCTAATACCACGTCCTGAGAAGGTACGATAATAGGTTCACCGTTAGCAGGAGACAGGATGTTGTTCGTAGACATCATCAAAGTACGCGCTTCAAGCTGTGCTTCAAGAGTCAGAGGTACGTGAACTGCCATTTGGTCACCATCGAAGTCAGCGTTGTAAGCCGCACATACTAATGGGTGCAACTGGATCGCTTTACCTTCGATCAACATAGGTTCAAACGCCTGGATACCCAAACGGTGAAGTGTTGGCGCACGGTTCAACATTACTGGGTGTTCACGGATAACTTCATCCAAGATATCCCATACTTCAGGCGTTTCGCGTTCAACCATTTTTTTCGCAGCCTTGATTGTCGTCGCCATGCCACGCAATTCAAGCTTAGAGAAAATAAACGGTTTAAATAGCTCTAGGGCCATTTTCTTTGGCAGACCACATTGGTGCAAACGCAAAGAAGGACCCACAGTAATTACAGAACGACCTGAGTAGTCAACACGCTTACCAAGCAAGTTTTGACGGAAACGACCTTGCTTACCTTTGATCATATCAGCCAAAGATTTCAATGGACGCTTGTTAGAACCTGTAATAGCACGACCACGACGTCCGTTATCAAGCAAGGCATCAACAGACTCTTGTAACATACGTTTTTCGTTACGTACGATGATGTCTGGAGCAGATAGCTCAAGTAAACGTTTTAGACGGTTATTACGGTTAATCACTCGACGGTATAAATCGTTTAGATCAGACGTCGCAAAGCGACCACCTTCTAGTGGCACCAATGGACGAAGATCCGGTGGAAGAACCGGAAGAACTTCCAATACCATCCACTCTGGGTTGTTTCCAGAATGGTAGAATGCTTCAACCAACTTCAAGCGCTTAGAAAGCTTCTTGATACGTGTTTCAGAGTTTGTGCTACTCAACTCTTCACGCATTTGGTTGATTTCTTCAGGCATGTCTAAATCACGCAGCAACATTTGAACCGCTTCTGCACCCATGCGGGCATCGAATTCGTCACCGAACTCTTCTAGCGCTTCAAAGTACTGTTCGTCGTTTAGCAATTGGCCTTTATCTAGCGTTGTCATACCTGGATCGATCACGATGAAGGATTCAAAGTACAAAACACGCTCAATATCACGCAAGGTCATATCTAGAATAAGACCAATACGAGAAGGAAGAGATTTTAAGAACCAAATATGAGCAACTGGCGATGCAAGCTCAATATGCCCCATGCGCTCACGACGCACTTTAGACAGAGCTACTTCAACACCACACTTCTCACAAATAACACCACGGTGTTTCAAACGTTTGTATTTACCACACAAACATTCGTAGTCCTTAATAGGACCAAAGATTTTGGCACAGAACAGGCCGTCACGCTCTGGTTTAAACGTACGGTAGTTAATGGTCTCTGGCTTTTTAACTTCGCCGTAAGACCATGAACGAATCATATCAGGTGATGCTAGGCCGATACGGATTGCATCAAACTCATCTGATTGTCCCTGTGATTTTAGAAGACCTAATAAGTCTTTCATGGATATTCGCCCCACTCTTAAGGCTGGGGAGCAGTACTCCCCAGCAGGTCACATGTGATTCGTGCTTATTCGTTTTCCAACTCAATATCGATACCAAGAGAGCGAATCTCTTTAACCAATACGTTGAAGGACTCAGGCATGCCAGGTTCCATACGATGATCGCCGTCTACGATGTTCTTGTACATCTTAGTACGACCGTTCACATCATCGGATTTCACTGTCAACATTTCTTGTAGTGTATATGCAGCACCGTAAGCTTCTAGTGCCCACACCTCCATCTCACCGAAACGCTGACCACCGAATTGAGCTTTACCACCCAATGGTTGCTGAGTAACCAAGCTGTAAGAACCAGTAGAACGAGCGTGCATTTTGTCATCAACCAAGTGGTTCAACTTAAGCATGTACATGTAACCTACAGTTACAGGACGCTCAAAAGCTTCACCAGTACGGCCGTTAAACAAACGCACCTGACCACTTTCATTCAAACCAGCCAAACGCAACATGCGCTTAATTTCTGCTTCTTTCGCACCATCAAAAGCACCCGACGCCATTGGCACACCACCTTTAAGGTTTTCAGCCAAGGTTAGGATCTCTTCATCAGTGAAAGAAGCTAGATCTTCAGTACGAGCACACTGCAAGTCACCTTCATAGCCATTGTAAACTTCGTCTAGGAAGCCCCGTAATTCGGCTACAGCAGCTGCTTTCTCTCGCTCAACGGCCAACATCTCGTTGATCTTACGACCCAAACCTTTAGATGCTGCACCCAAGTGAGTTTCTAGTACCTGACCTACGTTCATTCGCGAAGGAACACCAAGTGGGTTCAATACGATATCAACTGGGTCGCCATTTTCGTCGTAAGGCATATCTTCAACAGGCATGATCTTAGAGATAACACCTTTGTTACCGTGACGGCCAGCCATTTTATCACCAGGCTGAATACGGCGTTTGATAGCAACGTAGACTTTAACGATTTTAAGCACACCAGGAGCTAGGTCATCACCCGTTTGAAGTTTACGTTTTTTATCTTCAAACTTAGCGTCAAGCTCTTTGCGACGCTCAACTAAAGCGGCTTGAGCTTTTTCAAGCTGCTCACTAGCTTCTTCATGGGCAACGCGAATTTTGAACCACTCTGGGTGATCAAGATTCGCTAAGTACTCTTCTGTGATAACAGCATTGCGAGCCAAACCTGGGCCGCCTTCTGCTTGTTGTCCAACCAAAGCTTCCGCTAAACGCTCGAAGGTGGCTTTCTCAACAATACGGAATTCTTCGTTCAAGTCCTTACGAACCTGATCAAGCTGCGCTTTCTCAATAGATTTAGCACGCTCGTCTTTTTCAATTCCGTCACGAGTGAATACTTGTACATCGATAACAGTACCGCGAGTACCAGTCTTAACACGCTGAGACGTATCTTTAACGTCAGATGCTTTTTCACCGAAGATAGCACGCAATAGCTTCTCTTCAGGCGTTAGCTGTGTTTCACCTTTCGGTGTTACTTTACCAACCAAGATATCACCAGGCTCTACTTCAGCACCGATGTAAACAATACCTGATTGATCCAGCTTAGACAGTGCACCTTCACCAACGTTCGGGATATCCGCGGTAATTTCTTCAGGCCCAAGCTTAGTATCACGCGCCACACAGGTAAGTTCCTGAATGTGAATAGAGGTGAAGCGGTCTTCTTCAACCACACGCTCTGATACAAGGATGGAATCCTCAAAGTTAAAACCGTTCCAAGGCATGAAGGCAATACGCATGTTTTGACCCAAGGCCAAATCACCCATATCCACAGAAGGACCATCAGCCATAATATCGCCTGATGCTACTTTCTCACCTTTCATGACCAAAGTACGCTGATTAATGCAGGTATTCTGGTTAGAACGAACGTATTTCGTTAAGTTGTAGATATCTACACCCGCTTCACCGGCGATCGTTTCTTCAGAGTTAACTCGAACAACGATTCGGCTAGCATCAACAGACTCAATCACACCGCCACGTTTAGCAACGATACAAACACCAGAGTCTTTCGCAACATTACGTTCCATACCCGTACCTACTACTGGCTTATCAGCCTTCAATGTAGGTACTGCTTGACGTTGCATGTTCGATCCCATTAGGGCTCGGTTAGCATCATCGTGTTCAAGGAATGGGATCAAAGATGCCGCTACAGAAACAACCTGACGTGGTGATACGTCCATTAGGTTTACTTTTTCTTTTGGAATCAGTGTGGTTTCGTGCATATGACGAACCTGCACCAACTCATCAACCAAACGCCCTTCTTCATCTACTGATGCAGAAGCTTGGGCAATAACGTATTTCGCTTCATCAATCGCAGAAACATAGACTGTTTCATCAGTCATTTTGCCATCTACAACCTTACGGTACGGTGTTTCTAAGAAACCATAGCTATTCGTACGTGCGTAAGTAGACAAAGAGTTAATCAAACCGATGTTTGGTCCTTCCGGTGTCTCGATAGGACATACACGGCCGTAGTGAGTAGCGTGTACGTCACGCACCTCAAAGCCAGCACGCTCACGAGTCAAACCACCAGGCCCTAAAGCTGATACACGACGTTTGTGTGTTACTTCAGATAACGGGTTGTTTTGGTCCATGAATTGAGACAATTGGCTAGAACCAAAGAACTCTTTGATTGCCGCAGCAACAGGCTTAGCGTTAAGCAGATCTTGTGGCATAAGACCATCTGCTTCAGCCATAGATAAACGCTCTTTCACAGCACGCTCTACACGTACTAGACCAACACGGAATTGGTTTTCTGCCATTTCACCAACAGAACGAACTCGGCGGTTACCTAGGTGGTCGATATCATCCACCATGCCGTTACCATTACGAATATCAAGCAATGTCTTTAGGACAGCAACGATATCGTCATTATCTAGAATACCTGCACCTGTGTCTTCTTCACGTCCTAGGCGGCGGTTGAATTTCATTCGACCTACACCAGAAAGATCGTAGCGATCTTCAGAGAAGAACAAGCCTTGGAACAAGCCTTCAGCCGACTCTTTGGTTGGCGGCTCACCAGGGCGCATCATGCGGTAGATTTCTACTAGAGCTTCTAACTGATTGTTAGTTGGATCAATACGTAGAGTGTCAGAAATAAATGGACCATTATCTAGGTCATTCGTGTACAACACATCTATTTCTTCAATACCAGCAGAAACCAACGCTTCTAAAAGATCGACAGACAATTCAGTGTTTGCTTCAGCAATCAACTCACCCGTTGCAGGGTGGATGAAGTCTTTTGCAGTTACTTTACCCAGCATGTATTCCAATGGAACATTCAGACGCTCTAGGCCTGCTTTGTCCATTACTCGAATATGCTTCGCCGTAATACGACGGCCTTCTTCTACGATCAGCTCACCATTTGCATCTACAATATCAAACAATGCTGTCTCGCCGCGGAGACGGTTTGCGATCAGATCCATCTCGAAGCCATCACGGCTCAAGTAGAATCGAGTAGTATCAAAGAAGGTCTCTAGGATCTCTTCAGTACCATAACCTAATGCACGCAATAAAATTGTTGCAGGCAATTTACGACGACGGTCGATACGAACGAAGACGCAATCTTTTGGATCGAACTCGAAATCCAACCAAGAACCACGGTAAGGAATTACGCGCGCAGAATGGAGCAATTTACCTGAAGAGTGAGTTTTACCACGGTCATGGTCAAAAAACACACCAGGAGAACGGTGTAACTGAGAAACGATTACACGCTCCGTTCCGTTAATAACAAAGGTACCGTTTTCTGTCATGAGTGGAATTTCACCCATGTATACTTCTTGCTCACGGATGTCTTTGATTGCCTTGTTCGAAGACTCTTTATCGTAAATGATAAGACGAACACGAACACGTAAAGGTGCCGCGTAGGTAACACCACGCAACTGACACTCTTTAACATCAAAAACTGGCTTACCTAGACGGTAATCGACATATTCAAGTGCCGCGTTGCCAGAAAAGCTCACCATTGGAAAGACAGATTTAAAGGCCCCATGCAGGCCTAATTCCCCACGCTCTGCAAGGGCTTTACCCTCTTGCAAAAAATTACGGTAGGATTCAAGCTGAATTGCCAGTAAGTATGGCACATCCAAAACGGGCGGCAGTTTACCGAAGTCCTTACGGATACGTTTTTTCTCAGTATATGAGTAAGCCATCAACATTCCCCAGCTTGTGCACATTGACGCAAAAGGCCTAAATCAGGCCCTACCATTAATGAGAGATTGTTCTCTCATAAAAAATCTTAATTTATTTGAGTTATCGAAAACCCAAAAAGGCCGGTGGCAAAAATGCCACCAGCCATTTCGACTATAGGCCGAAATCTGGAAATACAAGTATCATTACTTGATTTCGACAGATGCACCAGCTTCTTCAAGAGCCGCTTTAAGTGCTTCAGCGTCTTCTTTAGAAACGCCTTCTTTAACAGTCGCTGGAGCGCCGTCAACCATTGCTTTAGCTTCTTTCAAGCCTAGGCCAGTTGCTGCACGTACAGCTTTGATTGCGTTAACTTTCTTATCGCCTGCAGCAGTAAGAACAACGTCAAATTCAGTTTTCTCTTCAGCAGCCGCACCAGCATCGCCAGCAGGACCTGCAGCTACAGCAGCAGCTGCAGTTACACCGAATTTTTCTTCCATTGCTGAAATTAGTTCAACAACGTCCATCACAGACATTTCTGCTACTGCATTGATGATATCTTCTTTAGTTAGAGCCATGACTCAGATTCCTAGCATTTTCTCAAATTGCCCTAAGGCAATAAAATAAATTTTGTATCAAGAAGTGGAGTGAAATTACGCCGCTTCTTGCTCTTTTTGATCGCGAACTGCTGCAAGAGTACGTACAAACTTGCTTGTTGCGCCCTGAATTACACTCATCAGTTTCGCAATAGCTTCTTCGTATGTAGGCAGTGTTGCCAAACGATCAATGTCGCCTGCCGCGATCAACTCACCGTTGAACGCCAACGCTTTTACTTCAAAGTTGTCTTGATCTTTCGCGAAAGATTTCAACAAACGAGCCGCCGCACCTGGGTGTTCGTTTGAAAAAGCAATCAACGTAGGACCAACAAAACTCTCTTTCAAGCATTCGAAGTCAGTGCCTTCAACTGCACGGCGAGCCAAAGTGTTACGTACAACACGTACATATACACCAGCTTCACGCGCTTCTTTACGTAGTGCAGTCATGCTGCCCACGGTAACACCGCGGGAATCAGCTACTACTGCAGACAACGCAGTTTTGGCAGCATCGCTAACTTCGGCGACAATGGCTTTCTTGTCTTCTAGACCTAATGCCACTGGTTTTCTCCTGGATTAGCAGGGAAGCATCTTCCCCTATTTTTACCAACTCTCCGATTTCTCGAAGTACTTGCTGGTGAGTTAGATCCAGTAATCTGAATCGGGCCACACCATCTGCGCAGGACAAACGTTTAACAACGTTTAATTAAATCTCAAAGACTCCTGCGGTCTTTGACGGCCTGCATATACAAAACACAGACCCCAAAGCGCATGATTTAGAAGCTTAACGCACCTAAATCAATTTGTAGACCAGGTCCCATAGTAGAAGACAAGGTCACTTTTTTCATGTAGACACCTTTAGAAGAAGCGGGCTTAGCACGACGTAGGTCAGCCAATAGCGCTTCAAGGTTGCCTTTGATAGATTCAGCTGGGAATTCAATAGAACCCACGCCAGCGTGAATGATACCATTTTTATCAGTACGGTAACGAGCTTGACCTGCTTTAGCGTTTTTAACTGCTGTAGCAACGTCAGGCGTTACTGTGCCAACTTTCGGGTTAGGCATAAGACCACGAGGACCTAAAACCTGACCAAGTTGACCAACGATGCGCATTGCGTCTGGAGAAGCAATAACCACATCAAAATCTAATTCGCCGCCTTTCACACGCTCAGCTAGGTCTTCGAAACCTACAACGTCAGCGCCTGCTTCTTTAGCAGCCTCTGCGTTAGCGCCTTGAGTGAATACAGCAACGCGTACGTCTTTGCCAGCACCGTGAGGCAATACAGTTGAACCACGAACAGCCTGGTCAGACTTACGAGGATCAACACCAAGGTTGACAGAAACGTCTACAGATTCTTTGAACTTAACAGTAGATAGTTCAGACAAAAGTGCCACTGCTTCTTCAACAGAGTACTGTTTTGTTGCATCTACTTTTTCTGCGATCAAACGAGCGCGTTTAGTTAGCTTAGCCATTAGTTCACACCCTCAACTTCTAGACCCATAGCGCGTGCGCTACCAGCGATAGTACGAACCGCTGCATCCATATCAGCCGCTGTTAAATCAGCTTTTTTGGCTTCAACAATCTCTTCAAGCTGAGCACGAGTAACTGTACCAACTTTTTGAGTGTTTGGACGTGGAGAACCACTCTTCAGACCTGCTGCTTTTTTCAACAAAACAGACGCTGGAGTAGATTTCGTTTCGAATGTGAAGCTACGATCACTGTATACAGTGATGATAACTGGTGTAGGAAGACCCGGCTCAACACCTTGAGTCTTAGCATTAAATGCCTTACAGAACTCCATGATATTCACACCGTGTTGACCCAATGCTGGACCAACTGGTGGACTTGGGTTCGCTTGACCCGCTTTAACTTGTAGCTTGATATAAGCTTGGACTTTTTTAGCCATTTTTAAACTCCAGATGGGTCACTGCCCGAAGGCTACCCGTTCAACATTATCAGGCTTTTTCAACCTGACTAAATTCCAAATCAACCGGCGTTGAGCGCCCAAAAATAAGCACCGCAACCTTGATTCGGCTTTTATCGTAGTCCACTTCCTCAACAACACCATTAAAGTCAGCAAACGGCCCTTCGTTAACACGAACAACCTCACCCACTTCAAACAATGTTTTCGGACGCGGTTTATCCACACCGTCATTAACACGTTGCAGAATTGCTTCCGCTTCACGGGTTGTTATCGGTGATGGCTTATCCGCCGTACCACCAATAAAACCTAAGACGCGAGAAGTACCTTTAACCAAATGCCAAGAGTCGTCATTCATATCCATTTGAACCAAAACATAACCCGGATAGAATTTTCTTTCGCTCTTGCGCTTTTTACCATCTCGGATTTCAACGATTTCTTCCGTTGGCACCAAGATTTCACCAAAATTCTCTTCTTGCCCCATAACCTGCACTCGCTCAATAAGCGAACGCATTACGTGCTTTTCGTACCCTGAGTACGCTTGTACTACATACCATCGTTTGGTCACGAGTAACTCCTAACTAATTACTGAGGAAACGACCCAACCAAGGAACGAATCCACGCCCCACAGTACGAGAGACATAAAAATTACCACCGCCAATACAATCATGGTGGTCTGAACTGTCTCTTGCCTTGTAGGCCATACAACCCTGCGGATTTCATTCTTCGCTTCTTTCGCCAAAGTAAAGAACGCCTTTCCTTTTACAGTTTGAAGCGCAACAAAGCCAGCAACACCAGCCAACACCAAAATAGCTATCAAGCGATACAACAGCGACTCTGCAGAGTAATAGTTATTACCTACAACACCCGCAGCCACCAACAAAATAACAATCGCCCATTTAAACACATCTCCGCGAGACGCTTGAGCTTCTGTACTCGAACTCATACTTCAGGTGATCCCTAACTAAGAAATAGGATACGAAAAATGGCAGGCCAAGAGGGACTCGAACCCCCAACAGCTGGTTTTGGAAACCAGTGCTCTACCAATTGAACTATTGGCCTACATTCGTATGGGCGGAGGATGATACCCAAAGACGCTAGCTTTAGCAAGGGTATTCGCCCAAAAAACAGACAATAAAAAAGGCGGCTAAACCACCTGTCTTTTGCTTATGAAAGCTGGAGCTCATGAGCAGATTTGAACTGCCGACCTCACCCTTACCAAGGGTGTGCTCTACCAACTGAGCTACATGAGCAAATTGGAGCGGGTAGCGGGAATCGAACCCGCCTCTTCAGCTTGGAAGGCTGAGGTAATAGCCACTATACCATACCCGCAATTGGTGGAGGGAGGTGGATTCGAACCACCGAAACTTTCGTGGCAGATTTACAATCTGCTCCCTTTGGCCACTCGGGAACCCCTCCACTACAAGTCGCTTTTATGCAACACCCCAAAAGGTGGGAGACATTATATGAATCGTTTCTCCAATTGCAAGCGTTAACAAGGATTTTTTTCTAATTTTATCATTATCTTGGATAGATCAAGGGCAGAAATGAATTGCCCCCACATTTGCTCACTAATTGGACGCTCTATATTTGTTTGCTGAAGCGTAACACTACGCTGATGCTGAAAAACATCCACCGCATAACCGGTTGCTTTCTCTATACGCAACTTAGCTTGATCGGCACGTGCCTGAGAAGAAAACAAGCCAAGCGAAATACGGTTTTTCATTTCACCGCGACTAATAATAAAGCTATCAATAGATTTGCCCGCCAATTCTTTTACTATGGCTTGGGCGCGAGTTTGGGTATCAGGGGCTGCAATATAAAGCCAATACTTAGGTCGTGCCCCTGTTACCTCTTTGTTGGCATAACTTACTCCAAGCTGATCGAGCACCTGCGTTGCAATTTTTTGATCCGCTTTCTTTTCTGTTTCGAACCAGGGGCACAGTAAACTCGCTTGCTTTGCATCCCCATCTCCTAACACTTGATCTAGCGCTTCTAGTACATTTGCAGGCGCTTTTTCAGTAGAAGTAGTATTTGAGGTCGAGCTATCTAGGTCTAGTTGCGCTAACTCAGCCGCACTCAACTCAGACACCAATTGAATCGGTACTGAAATAGGCGCTTGATAGACAGGGGCAACACGAGGCGCAATCACATCTTGCTGTAGGCTTGTCCAAGTAAAAAATGCCGCATTACCTAATATTAAAATCACTAGCAACCACTTCATTGCAGCTCCCTCACCATTTCATCTCCCAATATCTTTGCTCCCTCTGCCACTAAATATGGCCTAAGCTCTGCGTCAATGCCCAAAGCTTGCAGCAATGCTTCTGCATCACCACCTGTCGCTAACCAGGTATAATTTTTATATGACTGATGCACCCGATCTAAAAAACCTAATGCCATTTCACGACACCCTTCTGCTACAGCCCTTGCCGTAGAATTTGGCAAGTTATCGCCTTCAACCACTTCACTCGGCTGGTATCTAACCTTAGCGGTATTCTGCAACAGAGCACTTTCCATCAAAGACAACCCAGGCGTAATGTAGCCCCCCAAGTGCACACCATTAGCGTCTACCAAGTCAACTTTAATTGCTGTTCCGGCATCCACAATTACAGTGGCCTTTGCTGTGTAATGATAGGCGGCAATCACCGTTAGCCAGCGATCCACACCTAACCGATGAGGCTCATCATAAGCATTTTGAATGCCACAAGCTGTTGCCTGGCTAGTAAGTATGTACCAAGGACAGACACTTACGTGCTCTTTGATCTGCTGTATTAACTGCTGACTATCGTGTTCTGAACGCACACTGGCAAAATACACGGCCTGCATACAAAGGCCTGTCGCCAAGGCTGCAGCCAAATCAGCCCCATGGTAAAGCGCGTCATCTTGACTATATACTGTGTACTTTACTCTGCTATTACCCGCATCAACTATGAGTACCCTATCGCTTTCGTACACTGATCTCTCCGCCATGTAACACGGTCATTTCTCCGTTTTCATCTTCCAGCAGCAATGCACCACTATCATCTATCCCTCGTGCCACACCCTGACGCACCTGCTGAACTGAACTCACGGTCACAGCTTGATTGAACAGCACATCATGAGCCTGCCACTGGGCCTTATAATGAGCCATTCCATGACCTTGTTCGAAAACGCGACACACCTCAACTAATTCATTTGTTAAATCAGCCAGAATTTGATTACGACTGGGCTTGTCCGTTAAACGAGAGGCCAGATCAGTCCATGGCTGCTCTACGCTCACCATTTGCGCAGCGTCCATTTCTACATTCATACCTATGCCGATAATGACATGACACACATCTTGATCTGCGACCATCTCCAACAAGATGCCACACAGCTTTTGGCCATTAACCTGAATGTCATTGGGCCATTTCAAGCCTGGGTTAGGAATGCCTTGTTTTTTTAATACCTTGGCAACAGCAACTCCCACAGCCAAACTCAGACCTTCTACAACGCTGGGGCCGCTCTCAAATCGCCACGCAAAGGACATCATTAGATTCTTGGCGACGCCACCTTCCCATTGTCGACCACGACGACCTTTACCTTGTGTTTGACGCTCGGTCGCAATGACCATTGGCATTGCCAAGCCGTCATTAATGCAAGCTTTTACATCCTGATTGGTTGACTCCGTCTCAAAAGGCAGTTGAAGCGCAACCAGAGTAGGAAAACCGCACTCTTTAAGTTTTTGCTGATTAAGCAGTTCTAACGGTTTCGGCAAACGATAGCCTCTTCCTTTGACTGAATACACCTCTATGCCTAAGCCTTCTATTTTTTTTAGCTGCTTCCAAACCGCAGCCCGAGTCACCCCTAATGACTGCCCCAGCTCTTCACCTGAGTGGAATTTACTGTCACTCAAAAGGGCTAAAATTGCCTGCATAATTCGATCTCCGATTAATGAGCTTGTGCGAAAGGAGGAAAACCCTGAGCCTGTTCCGTTTGCAACCAATTTTCTGTGGGGTAATCACAGGCAAGGTCGACCGCATGTACCGCATAGGCATGCCGAGAACGTGACGAGCGGTTCGCATAGCTTAAATGAGGAAACTCACCATTCAATAAAACAAGCGACCCTTTCGGAACAGGTAACGCCACTAACTCATCATTATTCCATTCATGCTCTTTAAGGGCGACCATTCTTGTTTCTAGTGCCCCTTCTTCTATACGTTCAAACCGCTTGAGTAACCCTTGTTTATGCCCTTTAGGTATTCCCCATAAACAGCCGTTCTCTAGAGTCGCATCTTCGAGGGCGAACCACAGTCCGATCACACTCATTGGCGATGTGTACAGAAAGGTACTGTCCTGATGACAGTTTACTTCACCACCGATATTAGGCTGCTTAAAAATATACATTGACTGGGCAGCCCTTGGTAAAGACATACCCAACTGCTGCAACACCCTATGCCACACACTGGATAACGAGAAGCTCTTAAACACTTCATCTTGATGATGTAACCCATGACCAACCTTATTAATTGAAAGAGAAAGGTCCTGTTTAAGTGAGCCTTCTGCATCAAAGGCTTCTTCCTCAAAGAAAAAAGAGATCTTATCAGCTGAGTCCATAAAATATTGATCAGTGTGGCGAGTCTGCTCATTGGTTGTAAAAACAGAGCGCACAGACTCAGGATCAAAACCTGACATTAACTCCGACATCCTACATTGCAACTGATCGCATATTTCAGAGGGGATCAGTGATTCCAACACTAAATAGCCTTCTTCATGATACTGAGCAACTTGCTTTTCTGTCAGCATAATTTCTGGCATTGGCCTTGTTAATACAGGCATAGGTCCATCCTTATTATTGTATATCGTTAACTTGCATGAAACTGCGAACATCACTCATTAACTTACTGAACATTGGGTTCCAGGAAATCCGCCCTGCGTGCTCACTGTTTTCCAGTAAATCGGCTGATTTTTCGCCGTACCAATTGTTTGGCTGAGATCGACAAGCCTCATAGAGAGCCGGTTCTGATGCATACCAACCGCACACTCGGTATTCCCCGTCTGCACCATAATACGGGTTATCGGGAGAGCCCTGTATTGCCATATGAGACAAGCCTAAAATTTGCTGCTCAGGCCAGTCGGTTAAATGCACGTGAATGTTATCCGCTAAGCCATCCACTGGTCGGCGACTGTATAACACCATCTGATTGCTATTATCCCCCATTACCTGCTGAAATACATCTAGAGTGACTTGCGAGTCGACGGTTTTATCTTCGTAAGATAAGGCGATGAAAACAGGTACTTGGGCCTTAGTTTCAAGCAGTAGCGTCTTAGTTTCTTTCGCCAGCAAATAGGCTTCTTTTATTGCCGGGACAGGAATAGAAGCATATTTCGCAAAGTCATCATCTGGGTGCTGATCAAGCCATGTTATAAAAGGCGCTAACCAAGGTGATAACCAATCTATGCCGCTGTTTATTTTCAATAGAGGAGAGAATAGCACCACACCGGAGACTGATGTATCAGAATGCCAAGCATAATCTGCCGCAAGGGCACCCCCCGTTGAAAAGCCTCCCACATACAGTCGATCTACCTCGGTGGCAAATTGGTCTGCAGCATGTTCAAAACTTGTTTGCCAATCTTTACGAGTGACAGGGATAAGATCTTTTCCTTGCGTACCATGACCAGCCAAAAGAATGACGCGCACCCTAACACAGGACTCTTGTAATGCCTGTGCCACATCGCGCATTGAAAAAGGAGAATCAGACAAACCATGAGACAAAAGAATCCCTGTAGAGTTTTCCTGTGAACAAACATTCTCATCAGGTAAATATTCAAACGGCATGACGGCGGCTAATTCTCGTTCTTTTTGCGCCTCATTGACCCACACTTTTCGCTCTAACAAAAACGCTCGGGATCGATTTACGTAGTCCACAAAGGGCTCCCCAGGCTGAACGATCAACTTGTCCGTTTCCGCTCGAAGCGGGAACGCCGCTATTAGTACCCCTACTAACAATATGAAACGCACCATTTGTCGCTCCTTGTATTTTGGCTTAAATTCCACCAAAGCCTGCCATCGAAAAGGTTATGATAGTATATTCTGCTTTCATCTAGGAACGTTGTTCTTCCTACTAAATTAAGATGCCCTATGACAAAAGCCATAACCCTCCCTGAACTGGTGCCCTCTCTTTGGTTTCCTCTTGTAAAAAAGTTCTACCAAGAACACTACCCAAGCGGCAAGCCAAATAAGGCGGATCCGATTTGGGCCATCCGGCACAATGGCAAAGTCATCTGTGCAGTACGCCTGAAACAAATTGAAACGCATCAGCTGCTCACAGCGATGGCAACCGCTTCTGAACATAGAGGGCAAGGCATCGGGCATATCATGCTTAACGGCCTAACGGCGCAACAGGTGCTGAAAAACTGCTACTGCTTTTCACTCCCCCACCTTACTCGCTTTTATCAGCAACACCACTTTCAAGAGATTTCCGCTACACAACTGCCTGCGGAACTGAGATCTCGCTTTGTAGCATACACACAACACGGCCGCCAGCTCATTCCCATGCAGTACATGCATCCTTAAAAACAACTTAAATACTCTTAAGTCTCTAAATTATAGGTTTCAGGATTGCAGCCAAAAGCCAGCTAGATTAACTTAATTGGCAATAACTTAATCGTTTAACCTAATTACAATAAGAAGCGGAGCTTTTATATGTCTATCACCCTGCCTCCACACTCAAAAATGCGACATAAGGACTTTTTATTTGGTGTTGCGACTGCCGCATTCCAAATTGAAGGAGCTAACTCAGCCGATAAGCGACTGCCCTGTATTTGGGATACTTTCTGCGCCACTCCAGGCAAAGTGCTGAATGGCGACAATGGAGCAGTGGCATGCGATCACTATTACCGCTGGAAAGAGGATATAGCACTTATCAAGAGCCTAGGAGTTGATGCTTATCGCTTATCTATTTCTTGGCCAAGAGTCATGGACGAACAGGGCAAGCCTAATTCAGCCGGTTTGGACTTTTACCGCAACTTGCTGAAAAAGCTAAAACAAGAGGGTATTAAAACCTTTGTCACACTTTACCACTGGGACCTCCCTCAACACCTTGAAGAAAAAGGTGGTTGGCTGAATCGAGAAACAGCCTACCGATTTAAGGAATACGCCGAATTAGCAACCCGCGAGCTTAATGCATGGGTAGACAGCTGGGCAACGTTTAACGAACCATTCTGTGCTGCCATATTGGGTTACGAGCTAGGTATTCACGCCCCTGGGCTCGCAAAACCTGAGTACGGTAGACAAGCCGCTCATCATATTCTTCTAGCCCATGGTCTAGCTCTACCGACTATCCGAAAAAATGCCCCTGACGCTCAGGTTGGTATTGTTTTGAACATGAACCGCTCTTACCCTGCCAGTGAGAAGGAAGAAGATAAATTTGCTTGCCTTGTGCGTGAAACCCTCGACAATCAATTCTTTATTGAACCTATCATTAAGGGCACCTACCCTAAACTTCTTAAGCACCTACCCGAGGCATACCAACCAAGGGTGCTACCGGGTGATATGGAGATCATCGCTCAGCCTATCGACTTTCTAGGAATGAATTACTACACCTGTAACCATAATGCCTATGATGCCGACAATCTTTTTAAAGATGTCAAAAACAGTGAAGAAGTAGAATACACAGACATCGGCTGGGAAATAGCCCCTCACGCTTTTGAAGACCTATTAATAAACCTCAATAAGCAGTTTGATTTACCTCCCATGATTATTACCGAAAACGGTGCAGCTTGCGCTGACACGATAGTGAATGGAGAGATCAACGATGAGCAACGAGTGCGCTACCTACAAGGGCACATCAACGCTGTACACAATGCGATAGAAGCAGGAGTGGATATCCGCGGCTACTTTGCTTGGAGTCTTATGGACAATTTCGAGTGGGCAGAAGGCTATAGCAAACGCTTTGGGTTAACGTATGTTGATTACAAAACCCAGCAACGTACTATTAAGCGTAGCGGTCATGCATACCAAACCATGCTAGCAACCCGCTAATACAGACAGCCGCCGACGCGCTTTGCTAGGCGGCACCCCCCAATAACCCCAATTCTCCCTACCTTCACCTAGCGCTTAGTAAGCGTTATGGATAAAATGTGCACGCCCTCAACCGACTAACATAGGAAAAGACATGAAAAACGCCATATTAGGTGTACAGATGCTGTTTGTGGCATTTGGCGCCCTCGTTCTCGTTCCCTTATTAACGGGATTAGACCCAAGTGTTGCTTTATTTGGTGCCGGAATCGGTACGCTACTTTTCCAATTCATAACCCGCCGCACTGTCCCCATCTTCCTCGCTTCATCTTTTGCCTTTATTGCCCCTATTATTTACGGTGTTCAAACTTGGGGGATCGCTTCTACCATGGGTGGATTAATGGCCGCAGGTTTCGTGTATGTTCTACTTGGCGCTTTTATTAAAGTTAAGGGTGCAGAGTTCATACACACTCTTCTACCGCCGGTCGTCATAGGCCCAATCATCATGATCATTGGCTTAGGTCTTGCCCCTGTCGCTGTAAATATGGCGCTGGGTAAGGCTGGCGACGGCTCAGTACAACTTGTTGACGCAGATATTTCTATCTGGATTGGTTTAGCCTCTCTACTAAGTACAGCCCTCATTAGTGTGTACGCCAAAGGGCTATTCAAGTTGCTGCCAGTCTTTGGAGGAATTGCAATAGGTTACGTATTAAGCTTGTTTGCTGGCATCGTCAGTTTTGAGGCAGTACATCAAGCAGCATGGTTTGCCGTACCTAACTTCACAACGCCGGAATTCAACATCAACGCCATTTTATTTATGATTCCAGTGGCAATCGCACCTGCTGTAGAACATGTTGGTGACATTCTTTCTATCTCTAATGTTACTGGTAAAAACTACCTGAAAAAACCAGGTTTACATCGCACTATCACAGGAGACGGTGTTGCCACTATGGGGGCAGCCATGTTTGGAGCACCGCCAAACACCACTTACAGTGAAGTCACTGGCGCTGTCATGCTAACCAAGGCATTTAATCCAGTCATTATGACTTGGGCCGCGGTTGCTGCCATCGTATTAGCGTGGGTGGGCAAGCTGGGCGCTTTACTACAGACTATTCCTCTACCAGTTATGGGTGGAATAATGATTTTGCTATTTGGCTCTATCGCTGCCGTTGGTCTTAACACCTTAATCAAACACCAAGTAGATTTACATAAATCTCGTAATCTAGTGATCGTTGGTGTCACCCTAGTATTCGGAATTGGTGGAATGGCTTTTGGTGTTGGTGAATTTAGCCTTAAAGGCATCAGTCTATGTGGCTTAGTCGCCATCATTCTTAACCTAATTCTGCCCAAGGACATTGGTGATAATCACATTGTCGATAAAGCTCAAATCGACGACTAATCCTTAAAAAACACAATGGCTAAGCAAATCAGCCATTGTGTTTCATTTTTTAAAGTCAATACTCACACAATCCATATTTTTAACATTGCTTACCCATAGGAAAGTATTATCTTTGCGCGTAAAGTAGGTAGCCTTCATATATAAGGATATACCCTATGACACCGAAAGACATGCTCATTGGCTTAGCCATTATTTTTGCCTGGGGCTTCAATTTTGTTGTTATTAAATGGGGGTTAGACGACCTAACACCTATGATGCTTGGCGGCCTGCGTTTCCTCGTCATCGCTGTTATTGGCTCGCTAATTTTCAAAAGACCTAACACCCCTATCAAGTGGATATTGGCTTATGCCTTGAGCCTCAACTTTGGCCAGTTCGCTTTGCTTTTTACGGGAATGGTATTTGGTATGCCTGCAGGGCTTGCTTCATTAGTACTTCAATCTCAGGTCATCTTCACGTTGCTTTTTGCCGTTTTCTTACTCAAGGAAATTGTTAGACCCTATCAAATTTTAGCCATAGGAATAGCGTCCGGAGGGCTTACAGTTATTGGTCTTGCCAATGACAACGCAAACATGACCCTATTAGGGTTTGTTCTCACACTGGCTGCTGCTTCAAGTTGGGCTCTGGGGAACATTACAACCAAAGCAATAATAGAAAAGGGTTATGACGCCAACATCAACCTAATTGTCTGGGCCTGCTGGGTTCCTCCTCTGCCATTTTTTATCTGCGCATATTTTCTTGATGGGCCAGAGTTAATGTGGTCGAACCTTATAGGCATTGACTGGAAAACCATTGCCACGCTTGGTTACCTTTCTATTATTGCCACGCTAGCAGGCTACGGCCTTTGGAGCTTCTTAATGTCACGCTATTCCGCAGGCACAGTTGCACCACTCACCCTTGGCGTACCAGTTGTTGGCATTAGCTCATCTGCAATAATACTCAGAGAAGACATTAGCCAAGCACAGTGGCTAGGCATATTATTAGTACTGCTAGGGCTGATACTCAACACATTCGGTAGCAAGCTGCGTAGGTCAAGACGAATTTGATACCGAACTCGCAGTCTTTGTATGTATCCAATAGGTTGAGGGTGTGCATTTACGCAGACACGTCGAGGTACGAGACAGGCGCAAGTCAATGGATAACCACAACCGATACGCCCAATGTAAATTATACGGGTGCTTCGCACTCACGGCGCATGATCTCCATGGATTTTGGTAATTTGTAGGTCACGGTTCCCGAAGCGAATCTGACGCCAAGGGCGCAGCCCTCGTGTTACACCACGCAATTTGGTTCAATCATGGGTGCTTCGCACTCACGGCGCATTACGGCCTTCGGCCTAACAGCGCCCTACATTTGACAACGCATAATCAACATGGAATTTGGGTGATTTGTAGGTCACGGTTCGCGAAGCGAATCTGACGCCGAGGGCGCAGCCCTCGTGTTACACCAACGTAATTTGCTGGAGTCACATGGGCGCTTCGCACCCAGCGGCGCATTACGGCCTTCGGCCTAACAGCGCCCTACATTTGACAACGCATAATCAACATGGAATTTGGGTAATTTGTAGGTCACGGTTCGCGAAGCGAATCTGACGCCGAGGGCGTAGCCCTCGTGTTACACCACGCAATTTGGTTCAATCATGGGTGCGGCGCACCCAACGGCGCATTACGGCCTTCGGCCTAACGGCGCCCTACAGCCGAGGGCGTAGTCCTCATGTTACACAAACGCAATTTGGTCGAATCATGGATGCTTCGCACCCGCGACGCATTACGGCCTTCGGCCTAACGGCGCCCTACATTTGACAACGCATAATCAACATGGAATTTGGGTAATTTGTAGGTCACGGTTCGCGAAGCGAATCTGACGCCGAGGGCGTAGCCCTCGTGTTACACCACGCAATTTGGTTCAATCATGGGTGCGGCGCACCCAACGGCGCATTACGGCCTTCGGCCTAACGGCGCCCTACAGCCGAGGGCGTAGTCCTCATGTTACACAAACGCAATTTGGTCGAATCATGGATGCTTCGCACCCGCGGCGCATTACGGCCTTCGGCCTAACGGCGCCCTACAGCCGAGGGCGTAGCCCTCATGTTACACCAACGCAATTTGGTTCAATCATGGGTGCGGCGCATTACGATTGGGGATGTAAAAAAATATAATAGGTTGCGGTTATGCATTTACGCTGACGCGTCGAGGTACGAGACAGGCGCAAGTTAATGGATAACCACAACCGATGTGTCCAACATCGGTTATATAGGTGCTTCGTAACGGCGCATTACGGCCTTCGGCCTAACGGCGCCCTACAGCCGTGGGCGTAGTCCTCATGTTACACCAACGCAATTTGGTTCAATCATGGGTGCGGCGCATTACGATTGGGGATGCAATAAAATTTAATAGGTTGCGGTTATGCATTTACGCAGACGCGTCGAGGTACGAGACAGGCGC
>NZ_BAAGVX010000015.1:73136-75825 GCF_054780655.1 Marinomonas epiphytica | reverse complement strand
GCCCTACGATTGACGGGGCATTGTGTTTAATCGGAGCATTGCATGTTATGTGTAGGTCACGGTTCGCGAAGCGAATCTGACGCCGAGGGCATAGCCCTCGTATAGCGCCAATGTGGTTTGGTTCAATCATGACCGCTTCGCACCCAACGGCGCATTACGGCCTGCGGCCTAACGGCGCCCTACGATTGACGGGGCATTGTGTTTAATCGAAGCGTTGCGTGTTGATGCGTAGGTCATGGTTCGCGAAGCGAATCTGACGCCGAGGGCGAAGCCCTCGTATAACGCCAATGCGGTTTGGTTCAATCATGACCGCTTCGCACCCAACGGCGCATTACGGCCTTCGGCCTAACAGCGCCCTACGATTGACGGGGCATTGTGTTTAATCGAAAAATTGCATGTTGATGTGTAGGTCACGGTTCGCGAAGCGAATCTGACGCCGAGGGCGAAGCTCTCGTATAACGCCAATGTGGTTTGGCTCAATCATGACCGCTTCGCACCCAACGGCGCATCACGGCCTTCGGCCTAACGGCGCCCTACGATTGACGGGGCATTGTGTTTAATCGAAAAATTGCATGTTGATGTGTAGGTCACGGTTCGCGAAGCGAATCTGACGCCGAGGGCATAGCCCTCGTATAGCGCGAATGTGGTTTGGCTCAATCATGACCGCTTCTAACCAAAAGGCGTATTATAGGCAGCTAAAGTCTTCGCAAATCTGTAATTAATGTGCACTGGGTAAGTCTTTCTTGCTGAGGCTAAGCCAAGGCGAGTACAATCACTAACATTTATTCGCCTGACTTATTCTTAGAAGGAAGTTTGCTTGATCACTTTAACAAATGCTTTGCAGGCTTTAGCGGCACATTGCCACCAAGACTCTTCGACCTCCGCTTTAACGTTTCATCGTGGAGTTGAACGTGAAGCACTTCGTGTTAATAAAACCACAGGTCGTATTTCTCATCTTCCACATCCTGCGAGTTTAGGCTCATCGTTAACCCATGAGTCAATAACGACAGACTATTCAGAGTCTCTCATGGAGTTCATTACTAGTGTGCACCCGAATGTTGAGGGTGTTATTAAAGAGCTTGAAGACATACACCAGCTGGTGCACTACCAACTGGATAAACAAGATGAATGTTTATGGCCGGCCAGTATGCCGTGTTTTTTAGATGAAGATCAGGATGTTCCAATCGCAGATTACGGTACGTCTAACACAGGTAAACTGAAGAAAGTTTATCGAGAAGGCCTATCGAACCGCTATGGTCGAATTATGCAATGCATTGCTGGCATGCATTATAACTTTTCCTTTGATAAGGATTTTTGGCAGTTTTTAGAAAACTACAAAGGTAAACAGGCTTTAACTTCTGAGCAGAAACAAGATTTCAAGTCTGAGAGTTATTTCACCCTTATCCGAAACTTTCGTCGTAAGTCCTGGATGCTGTCTCTGCTATTTGGAGCCTCTCCTGCCATTGACTCTAGCTTTTTCCCCGATAAACCAAACAAACTCGATAGCTTAAAAACAGATACTTGGTTTGCGGCTCAAGCGACTTCGCTTCGTATGAGTGATTTAGGTTATCAAAATAAAGCTCAAGCTGGGTTGTATGTTTGTTACAACGAAGTAAGCACTTACATTAAGACCATTAAAGAAGCCCTTCGTACACCCTATAAGGCTTATCAGGACATTGGCGTTAAGGTGAATGGCGAATACCGTCAACTGAACGATAACTTATTGCAGATTGAAAACGAATATTACAGTGACATCCGCCCTAAGCGAGTCACGCTTCCTGGGGAGCATCCAAGTGCCGCTTTACAAGCACGCGGTGTGGAATACATTGAAGTTCGCATTATGGATATCGATCCAAGTTCACCAATTGGTATGGATAGTAAAACGCTCTACTTTATTGACGTCTTTTTGCTTTATTGCATGCTTCGCTCTGATGCTCCATTGAGTAGCGAAGAATGCCATATTTTACGCACGACACAGCAAGAAATTGCGTTGCATGGTCAGGATTTAAACAAGGCATTTGATTTTGGTGCTGGTCCCATTAAATTAAGTGAGAAAGCAAACAGCGTACTACAGGATCTTGCGGAAGTGGCCGCCTTCTTAGCTCAACAAACCGGCAATGACAATTACATTACCGCAGTAAAAACTCAACAAGAGAAATTAGCGAATCCAGAGTTATTACCTGCCGCGAAATTACTTAAGCGTTGTGAGAAAGGTGGTGGTTACCAATCAGCTATGCTGGAGTTGGCCACATTGCAGCACAAGATTTGGCAAGGTAAGCCGATGGACGAGGCATTGCTGAAAGCTTTCGATGAGAAGGCCCAGGTTTCTCTTGAGGCCCAGTTGGCAGTAGAACAGTCTGACGACATGGATTTTGATAGCTTTTTAACAGCGTATCTTACCCCGCAATAAATTAAGTTGGGTATAAAGATACGTTGGGCGAGGGCGCAGCCCTCGTATAACGCCAATGCGGTTTGGTTCAACCATGGGTGCTTCGCACCCAACGGCGCATTACGGCCTACGGCCTAACGGCGCCCTACGATTGGGTGATTTGGTAATTTTGTTGTTTGGTAATGCGGTTTGGTTCAACCATGGGTGCTTCGCACCCAACGGCGCATTACGGCCTGCGGCCTAACGGCGCCCTACGATTGGGTGATTTGGTAATTTTGTTGTTTGGTAATGCGGTTTGGT
>NZ_BAAGVX010000015.1:0-72955 GCF_054780655.1 Marinomonas epiphytica | reverse complement strand
ATTACGGCCTGCGGCCTAACGGCGCCCTACGATTGGGTGATTTGGTAATTTTGTTGTTTGGTAATGCGGTTTGGTTCAACCATGGGTGCTTCGCATCCAACGGCGCATTACGGCCTGCGGCCTAACGGCGCCCTACGATTGGGTGATTTGGTAATTTTGTTGTTTGGTAATGCGGTTTGGTTCAACCATGGGTGCTTCGCATCCAACGGCGCATTACGGCCTGCGGCCTAACACGCCCTACGATTGGGAGATTTGTTTTTTTGGTGTTGCGCTGGCTACATGCGCATTTCTATGCCGGCTTGTTCCATGCGTTCTTTGGCTTCTTGAATGCTGTATTCACCAAAGTGGAAGATGCTGGCGGCCAATACGGCATCGGCTTTACCTTCAATCACGCCATCCACTAAATGATCTAGGTTACCAACACCACCGGATGCAATCACAGGAACATGTACGGCTTCACTAATGGCACGGGTAACGCCTAGGTCAAAGCCGTTCTTGGTGCCATCTCGGTCCATGCTGGTTAACAATATTTCACCTGCACCGTAGTCCACCATTTTTTTAGCCCATTCCACGGCATCTAGACCAGTTGGTTTACGGCCACCGTGGGTAAAAATTTCCCATTTATCCGCTTCTCCCTCGGCGCTCACTTTCTTGGCATCGATAGCAACCACAATACATTGTGATCCGAAGCGTTGAGCAGCTTCGCGAACAAATTCGGGGTTAAACACTGCAGCCGTGTTAATGCCTACTTTATCAGCACCGGCATTAAGCATGCGGCGTATGTCATCACAGGTGCGAATACCACCGCCCACCGTAAGAGGAATGAACACTTGGCTGGCAATGGCTTCGACCATATGAACCGTGGTCGCTCTATCATCGGAACTGGCGGTAATGTCTAGGAAGGTAATTTCATCTGCACCTTGTTCATTATAGCGTTTCGCCACTTCTACTGGGTCCCCAGCGTCGCGAATGTCTACAAACTGAACGCCTTTCACAACGCGACCATTGTCCACGTCTAGGCAAGGAATAATGCGTTTTGCTAAGCCCATTATTGGCTCCTAATACTAAATTCTGAAGTGTGAGCTAGGGTTTACCGTCCCACTCAATAAAGTTTTTGTACAATTGAAGTCCGTCTTTATGGCTCTTTTCTGGATGGAATTGCACTGCAAACACATTGTCACGTGCTAGAGCTACACAAAACTCATGACCATATTGGCATGTGCCCGCCACTTCATTTTGATGCTCTGGAACGACAAAATAACTGTGTACAAAGTAAAAGCGCGCATTGTCAGGAATACCGGCCCATAATGGGTGATCGATAGCCTGCTTGACCTGATTCCAACCCATGTGCGGAACTTTTAGCTTGCTGCCGTCGGAGTCTGTGTGGTTTTCACCAAAAAACAACGCATTGCCTTGAAAATGGTTCAAACAATCTACGCCATCATTCTCTTCGCTGTGAGACATAAGAGACTGAATGCCAACGCAAATGGCTAAAAATGGCTTTTCTTGCATGGCTTTACGAATACTCGGCACCAAACCAGTATTGTGCATTTCCCCAATGCAATCACGAATTGCACCAACACCCGGTAACAACACGCGGTCAGCAGCATCAATCACCGCAGGATCGCTCGTAACTACTACTTGTGTATTTTCATCGGCGGCATGTTCAAGCGCCTTGGCAACCGAGTGCAAATTCCCCATGCCATAGTCAATCACGGCAACAGTGGATTTTTTTACTTCGCTCATTTTGATTCGCCCTTACAAACAACCTTTAGTAGATGGCATTTGGCCTGCCATACGCTCGTCGACTTCTAACGCCATTCGTAATGCACGTCCAAAGGCTTTAAAAATGGTTTCGGCCTGGTGGTGAGTATTCTTACCACGTAGGTTGTCGAGATGAAGCGTAACTTGAGCGTGGTTAATGAAACCGTGGAAAAATTCAGAGAACAGGTCTACATCAAAGCCACCCACTGAACCGCGAGTAAAAGGAACATGCATTTCAAGGCCAGGGCGACCTGAAAAATCAATCACAACACGAGACAAAGACTCGTCTAGTGGTACATAGGCATGGCCATAACGCTTGATACCTTTTTTATCGCCCACTGCGATAGCAAAGGCTTGACCTAGGGTAATGCCAAGGTCTTCTACTGTGTGGTGAGCATCAATGTGTAGATCACCAACCGCGTGAATGTCGAGATCGATTAAACCATGACGCGCCACCTGATCTAACATATGGTCTAGAAAAGGAACGCCAGTAACACAGTTAAATTTACCGGTTCCATCTAGATTGATAGATACTTTAATTTGGGTCTCAAGTGTGTTGCGTTCGACACTGGCAATGCGATCGGACATTGAATGGTTTCTCCACGTTGGGTCGTAACATTTAGGTGCTACAAAATATGACAATAAGTGCCCATTATAGAACGAGCGAGGCTTAGCTTCTATGCTTTGAAGGGCAGTTTTTCATTGAGCTTGGCTATTGCGTCGATTAACAGGCGACTCAAATGGTATGATAGACACATATTGATGGACGCAAGCACGGAAATTGATACCTATTCCGTGCATTATGAGCTTATTGGAGACAAGTTATGGTTTGGTTAAAACGCATTGCCATCGCGTTAACTGGTCTAGTAGCGCTACTCTTGCTACTCGTGGCCTATATTGTTTTATTTGTGAACCCGAACGATTTTAAAGGAGAACTGCAAACTGTTGCCAAAGACAAAGCAAATATTAATTTGCGTCTTGACGGTGATATTGAATGGTCTTTCTTCCCCTGGCTTGGCCTTGAACTAGAAGGCGTTGGAGTTGCTTTAGGCGACAATAGCGAAATCATGCAATTCGACCGCGCGGAGTTTGGCCTGGCCATTATGCCTTTATTAAAACAAAGTATTGAGGTCGACAAGGTTCGCTTAGTGAATCTAAAAGCTAATTTACTGGTTGATGAACAAGGTAACACAAACTGGCAATTAACTGAGCAGGCTACATCATCTAGCGCGGTTGCGCCCGCTACAAGTCCATCAGGAGCTTCTTCTCAGAACAGTCCTGAGAATACTCTTAATAATGGCGAAAGTGGTAGCGCTCTAAACAGCCTACCTGATATTCATTTGGAAGAGTTGCTCATTGAAAACGCCCAAATCACTTTTCGTGACGAGCAAGCCAAGCAAATCACTCAAGCAACAACGACAATACGTTTGCAAAACGTTCAGTGGGATAAAGCCTGGCCTATGGCTATGGAATTGGTTGTGCAACAGAGTGATCTTGACGGTAAGCCAAGCTTAGCGGCCGATGTGGACTTGCAAGCGAGCCTCACTGTGTTTCCGACAAAAGAAGCCTTGGCTTTGGATGCAATGGTAGTGAAAGCGCAGATTGAGAGCCCTTTATTACCCGTTGAAAGCATAGCCAGTGAGCTTAAACTACAAAAACTGGAAGCAAATTTACCCCAAGAAAACCTCTTTATAGAGGGATTGAACCTATCTACCCTTGGGCTAAATGTCGACGCCACTCTTCAAGCATTTGAAGTCCTGAGTGAACCTAAGTTCAGTGCAAAATTAGCCTTAGGGAAGTTCAACCCTAAATCGCTTATGAACACGCTAAGTATTCACCTACCTGATATGGCAGACCCTAAAGCACTAGAAAGTCTTGTGGCGGATCTCACTGTAGAAGGAGACACTCGTTCTATTACCATGCCATCCCTCTCGGCTAAGCTAGACGACACCACGTTGAAAGCCAGTGCTGTGCTAGCCTTGTCGCCACTTTCGTGGGATGTTCAATTGGCGGGAGATACCATAAACCTTGACCGTTATCTTCCGCCTGTGGAAGATGACGCAGAAATAGAGCCTGCCGTGGCGAGTGCCCCTGCAGGAGAAACAAATACTGCCGCAGAGAGCGGCGCTGGCAATTCTGGTGCCAGCACAGTGCAAGAAGAGCTTATCCCAGTTGAGTTAATCCGACAGTTAAATGGTCATGTTAGCTTGGCATTTAATCAGGTAGTAGCAAAAAACTTAACGATACAAGATATCAAGCTCGACTCTACCCAAGCCAATGGATTGGTACGTGTTGCGCCTTTGAGTGCGAGTTTATACCAAGGAGAGATGAATACAGAGCTCACCTTAGACGCCCGCACCAATACTCCTAAAATAGACATTCTACCTAATGTATCCGGTGTACAGATTCAGCCACTATTAATTGATTTTATGGAAATGGATAAAGTCTCAGGGGCGACCCACCTTACGGGTGATCTGCATACCGAGGGGAACCAGATAGATGCCTTGTTAGAGGCCTTGCATGGTGACTTACTGGTGGAAGTAAAAGACGGAGCTTTAGTTGGCATGAACCTAACGAAGAGCGTTTGCGAGGGCATTGCAGCCGTTCGCAGTGAAAACATAGATGACAGTAAGTTTGGTGAAAATACCCCTTTTGAATCGTTAACCTTCCCTGCACGAATTGTTGCCGGTAATGTTTCTACGCCTGGATTAAAAATTCGCTCTGCCGGTGTATCAGTAACAGGCGATGGTAATGTTTCTTTACCGACTCAATACTTGGATTATCGAGTTAACGTTGGCGTGTCTGGTAGTGAGCTAGACTACGCTTGTCGTGTTAATGAAGCGGCCGCCAAGCTTACCTTCCCAGTGCAATGTAAAGGGCACTTCACGGATGACCCAGCGAGATTGTGTCGTCCAGACATTCCGGCATTTGGCAAACTCTTCGCCGACATTGCGAAAGAGGAATTAAAAGCCGAGCTAGAAAAGAAAGCCGAGGCTGAGAAAGCGCGCTTAGAAGAGAAAAAAGCAAGAGAGCTAGCTCGTATTGAAGAGCAAAAAGCCGCTCTTAAAGCAGAGCTGGAAGCTAAAAAAGACAAAGAGCTTGACGAGTTAAAAGACAAACTTAAAAGTAAACTGAAAGACCTATTTTAATGATCAATGAGCAACAAACGTCATGGACGCCAGTAGAACACTTTGCCGAACGGATACTGGCGTGGTTTGATGAACATGGCCGCAAAAACTTGCCTTGGCAGCAAGATAAAACGCCTTATCGAGTTTGGATCTCGGAGATCATGCTGCAACAAACTCAAGTGGCTACTGTGATCCCCTATTATCATAAATTCATGGCCTCTTTTCCGACTGTGCATGACGTGGCGGCCGCCCCAGTCGATGAAGTGTTAACTCACTGGAGTGGGTTGGGCTACTACGCTCGTGCTCGCAACCTTCATAAAGCAGCCCAAAAATTGGTAAATGATTGGGACGGCGAGTTTCCCCAAAGTCAGGAAGGCGTTTGTGAATTACCTGGCATTGGTCGCTCGACTGCAGCGGCTATTTTGTCTATTTCTCGTGGCGAGCAAACCGCGATATTAGATGGCAATGTAAAACGCGTACTGGCTCGTTTTCACGCCGTTGACACTTGGCCGGGGGAGAAAAAAACGGAAAACGCCATGTGGCAACTTGCCGAGACATACATGCCCAGCGAGCGTTGTGGGGATTATACTCAAGCTATGATGGACCTTGGGGCTACACTCTGTACGCGCTCTAAGCCCCAATGCTTATTGTGCCCAGTTCAAATTGATTGCAAAGCCTTACAAGCACCCGACCCAACAGCTTTTCCGGTTCGAAAACCGAAAAAGGCGGAAAAACCTGTAAAAAGCCTACAAATGCTCGTGCTTACCAATGAACATAATGACATTTTATTGGAAAAACGCCCCTCTATAGGGATTTGGGGAGGGCTATACAGCTTGCCTGAAGTACCCGTAGAGGAAGACGTGGCGTTACATGTGGAGCAAAGGTTTGTAGCCAAAGTACAAGATGTACAAGCTCTCGAAGGCTTTAGACACACTTTTAGCCACTATCATTTAGACATTGTTCCAAGCCAAGTTTTCATGGAAAAACCGCAAGTGGTTAACGAAAATAATAAATACCAGTGGGTTAGTTTGGGGCTAGCGCTTGAACTCGGTATACCGGCCCCCATAAGAACAATATTAGAATCACTTAATTAAGCTACGCAACTGATAATAAAAGGTATCTCGCTATGTCGAACACCGTTTTTTGTAAAAAATACCAAAAAGAACTCGAAGCACTTACACGCGCTCCACTGCCAGGCGCAAAAGGCCAAGACATACTGCAAAACGTGTCTAAACAAGCGTGGGAAGAATGGCAACTCCTGCAAACCATGATGATCAACGAAAAACAACTCAACCTAATGCAACCTGAGTCCCGTAAATACGTTATGGAGCAAATGGAAAAATTCTTCAACAACGAACCCACCGACAAACTTACCGGCTACGTCGACCCTAACGACATAGTAGAGCTCTAAAATATCAATTCGCCAAATTGTAGGGCGCCGTTAGGCCGCAGGCCGTAATGCGCCGTTGGGTGCGAAGCGCCCATGAATAAACCAAATCACATTGGAGTTATACGAGGGCTGCGCCAAATCGTAGGGCGCCGTTAGGCCGAAGGCCGTAATGCGCCGTTGGGTGCGAAGCGCCCATGATTAAACCAAATCACATTGGAGTTATACGAGGGCTGCGCCAAATCGTAGGGCGCCGTTAGGCCGAAGGCCGTAATGCGCCGTTGGGTGCGCAGCGCCCATGATTGAATCAAACATCATTGTGATCATGGCCGTCAATTGTAATACGCCATTGCATCGGAACACCACATCGTCGAAATCATCAAACCGCCAATCGTAGGGCGCCGTTAGGCCGAAGGCCGTAATGCGCCGTTGGGTGCGTAGCGCCCATGATTAAACCAAATACTATTGAAATCATGCGCCGTTGGGTGCAATGCATCCATGATTGAATCGACATTGCTTCTTAAAAGGGGAATTCATTGTTCAAATGGAAGGAAATGAAAAGAGCGACAGAGCCTCCATCCTAGAGGCTTGGGCTTTCCGTCGCCCTCTGTCTGATTTAAATTTAGCGCTTCACCTATAACCTGTCTGTAATAAAGGGTAAAAATTCACCCCCCAATATTTTTTCGATAATTTCATTCTTTAACAGACAAAATCTTAAAATTAATTCCTCCACACATTCTCTGCTTTCTCGCGATTTACTCTTGATTACAAACCTAACAAAAAGCCTGAATATAATTTAAAAGTGGCAATTCATTAATAAAATATTTTTGGTGGCAAGGATGCAGAGCTATGCCAAATTATATAAGAAGCTATAAAAATGGCGGTGTGTACTTTTTCACAGTCGCACTTACTGATCGTAAATCCAACTTATTGACTGCTCAGATTGATCTGCTGCGAGATAGCGTCAAGAAAGTTAAGCAAAAGCACCCTTTTCACATTATTGCTTGGGTGGTCCTGCCTGACCACATTCATGCTATTTGGCAACTGCCAGAGAGTGATTGGAATTTTTCAATTCGGTGGCAGTTGATAAAGACGCACTTCACCAAGCGGGTCCATTCGAAGCACAAGCTGCGCGGAAAAATCTGGCAGAACCGGTTTTGGGAACATGAAATCAAAACAGACTTGGACTTGATCAATCACATTCATTATGTGTATTACAACCCCGTAAAACATGGCCATGTTCAACAAGTAAAAGAGTGGCCGTACTCAAGCTTTCATCGCGATGTAAAACAAGGTTTATTTGACGAAAATTGGAACCTATAAACAAACCAAATCGGCGTTATTCGTTGGGATTACACAATCACAATATAGCGTTGGATGGGAACATGAAATCACCAAACCATCAAAATCGCCAAACAGCCAATCGTAGGGCGCCGTTAGGCCGAAGGCCGTAATGCGCCGCTGGGTGAGCAGCGCCCATATGACCAACATTGGACGTATCGGTTGTGGCTATCCATTAACTTGCGCCTGTCTCGTGCCTCGACGCGTCAGCGTAAATGCATAACCGCAACCTATTATATTTTACCGTATCCTTAATCGTAGGGCGCCGTTAGGCCGAAGGCCGTAATGCGCCGCTGGGTGAGCAGCGCCCATATGACCAACATTGGACGTATCGGTTGTGGCTATCCATTAACTTGCGCCTGTCTCGTGCCTCGACGCGTCAGCGTAAATGCATAACCGCAACCTATTATATTTTACCGTATCCTTAATCGTAGGGCGCCGTTAGGCCGAAGGCCGTAATGCGCCGTTGGGTGCGCAGCGCCCGTGATTGAATCAAACATCATTGTGATCATGCGCCGTTGGGTGCAATGCATCCATGATTAAATCGACATTGGTTGGCTGTTTAAAAGAGGGAAATACATGGATCAAATGGAAGGTGGGGAAAGAACGACAGAGCCTCCATCCTGGAGGCTTGGGCTTTCCGTTGCCCTCTGTCTGATTTAAATTTAGCGCTTCACCTATAACCTGTCTGTAATAAAGGGTAAAAAATTACCAAATAAATTCGGCTGTTTATTTCATAATGTCACAGAAAAAGGTCTTATATTCATTTATTAAAAAGGCGATTGATCAATTAGATTATAACAAACCATTACATACTGAATAATTACCAAGCGCTAATTTGATGTGTGGCCTCATTAAAGGCTTCTACGCCTGGCTCTCCCATTGCTTGGCCCCCTGCAGTGGCGGTGTGTTTCACTTGAATCCCCAAGAAATTCAAAAATGTTTTGATGTAGGGTAGCTGGTGGTCCACCGGTGTACCCTGTAAAAAGCTACCACTTGCGGTGAACACATAGGCATCTTTATTTAACAACCCAACAGGCCCTGTGTCGGTGTATTTAAAAGTACGACCAGCACGTGCGATGTAATCGAAGTAAGCTTTGAGAGTCGATGGAATACTGAAGTTATAAATTGGTGCTGAAATTACCAATAAATCTGCCCCTTCCAGTTCATCAATCAGCTCATCACCGAGTGCAACAATCGCTTTTTGCTCGTCGTTACGCTGCTCTTCAGGTGTAAATAGGGCATTTAGTGTGTCACTGGTGAAATGAGGTAGGGGGTTAGCGTCGACATCCCGTGTAATGATTTTGCCATTTGGATTCTCAGCTTGCCATTTGGTGACAAAAACATCAGCCAATTGACGAGATTTAGACTGCTCACCAGCAGCACTTGAGTCGATACGAAGTAAAGTAGTCATGAGCTATTCCTTAAATAAGTTGAGTTAATGCCAATATAATAGAATCTAAAAAAGCGATATAAAAGCGCAAAAAACTAGCCAAATACATCTAAAAAAACGATACTTTATTGAATAATTACGATTGAGTGAGGCAAAGCTTAGTGAAGGCACCAAGGGTTACATTAGAGCAGTGGCGAGTGTTGCAGGCTGTAGTCGATAACGGTGGTTTTGCCCAAGCCGCCGATGTACTACACAAAAGCCAGTCTTCAGTGAGCTATACCGTAGCAAAGTTACAAGAGCAACTGGGGTACCCTTTACTCACCATAGAGGGACGAAAGGCAAAGCTGACAGAACGTGGAGAAGTACTGCTACAACGCTCGCGCCATTTGATTAAGCAAGCAGTTGATTTAGAAGAGTTGGCAACTACCCTTGGTGAAGGTTGGGAGCCTGAGCTTGAGGTTATTGTCGATCAAATCTTCCCTAAGCCGGCTTTATTGAGAGCCCTTAAAAAGTTCGAACCTCAAAGTCAAGGCACACAAGTTCAAATGAAAGAAATGGTCTTAAGTGGTGGGGTAGAGGCACTGAAAAATGGTAGTCCAGACCTCGTGCTTAGCGCCATTATCCCAAAAGGGTATTTGGCAGACCCCATTGTGAGCGTAGAAATGATAGCGGTTGCTTCTCCTGAGCATGAATTATTTGCCCATGATGGGGTGATAGACAATGAACAGCTGAGTAAAGAGCTACAAATTGTGATCCGTGATTCAGGGAGCGAAACGAAAATGGATGCGGGCTGGTTAGGGGCCGACCGCCGCTGGACTGTGTCGAGCGTTCAATCGGCGTTGGAAATTGTAGAAAACGGTCTCGGCTTCGCCTGGTTACCATTGGCCGAAATCTATAATTCCCTTGCGGCAGGTAAGCTCAAGCAACTCCCGCTGGTGTCTGGCAGCGAGCGTAACTTTTATATCTATGCCATTTTTGGCAAAGGCGAACGCACCGGCCCAGCAGCCAAATTGTTAGTCGAGTTGCTACAGATAGAGTGCCAATGCTGCCCCAAACCGTAGGTCACGGTTCGCGAAGCGAATCTGACGCCGAGGGCGCAGCCCTCGTATAACACCAATGGATTTGGTTCAATTATGGGCGCTTCGCTCCCAACGGCGCATTACGGCCTGCGGCCTAACGGCGCCCTACGATTTGGTGGTGCATTACAATTGACGGGGCATTGTATTTAATCGAAAAATTGCATGTTGGTGGGTAGGTCATGGTTCGCGAAGCGAATCTGACGCCGAGGGCGCAGCCCTCGTATAACACCAATGTGGTTTGGTTCAATTATGGGCGCCTCGCACCCAACGGCGCATTACGGCCTGGGGCCTAACGGCGCCCTACGATTTGGTGGTGCATGATCCTGATGGGATTTGGTTCAATTATGGGCGCTTCGCTCCCAACGGCGCATTACGGCCTGCGGCCTAACGGCGCCCTACGATTTGGTGGTGCATTACGAATTGACGGGGCATTGTTGTTAATCGAAAAATTGCGTGTTGATGCGTAGGTCATGGTTCGCGAAGCGAATCTGACGCCGAGGGCGAAGCCCTCGTATAACGGCCATGTGGTTTGGTTCAACCATGACAGCTTCGCACCCAACGGCGCATTACGGCCTGCGGCCTAACGGCGCCCTACGATTTGGTGGTGCATTACAATTGACGGGGCATTGTATTTAATCGAAAAATTGCATGTTGATGCGTAGGTCATGGTTCGCGAAGCGAATCTGACGCCGAGGGCGAAGCCCTCGTATAGCACCAAGGGATTTGGTGTCGCTCTCGTATTACACCAACGTAATTTGGTTCAAACATGGGCGCTTCGCCCCCAACGGCGCATTACGGCCTGCGGCCTAACGGCGCCCTACGATTTGGTGGTGCATTACAAATTGACGGGGCATTGTATTTAATCGAAAAATTGCGTGTTGATGAGTAGGTCATGGTTCGCGAAGCGAATCTGACGCCGAGGGCGAAGCCCTCGTATAGCACCAAGGGATTTGGTGTCGCCCTCGTATTACACCAACGTAATTTGGTTCAAACATGGGCGCTTCGCACCCAACGGCGCATTACGGCCTGCGGCCTAACGGCGCCCTACATTTGGTGTTAGGGTTATTGCGCTATTGCCTTTAATGATATTCGCTTACGTTTTTCGTCTACCTCAAGCACTTGCACTTTAATGACTTGGCCAACGCGCACTATATCTCGTGGGTCTTTTACGAAGCGGTTTGAGAGTTGTGAAATATGTACCAATCCGTCTTGATGCACGCCGATGTCGACAAAAGCACCAAATGCGGCTACGTTGGTGACCACGCCTTCTAATATCATTTCTTCTTGCAGGTCTGAAATGGACTGCACTGATTGGTCGAAAGCTGCATATTGAAACTCTGGCCTTGGGTCTCGGCCGGGTTTGGCAAGCTCGTCCAAAATATCGTTGAAGGTGTAGTTGCCTATACCCAGTTGGCTTGCACCCTGTTGTTTTAATTGACTAATCACATTTGGATTACCAATAAGGGCTTGAATACTCAGCCCCATTTGCTGTGCCATTTGTTTTACCACAGGGTAAGACTCAGGGTGAACACTAGACTGATCCAGCGTCTCTTTACCGTTCAAAATACGCAAGAAGCCTGCGCATTGCTCAAAGCATTTAGCGCCAACCCCTTTAACTTTTAGTAGCTCTGAACGGGATGTTATCGCTCCTTTTTGGTTTCGGTAATCAACAATGTTTTGTGCTAATCGATCAGTTAATCCTGCGACATAAGACAGTAAAGGCGCTGAAGCCAAATTAATATCTACACCCACGCGATTCACACAATCCTCAACGACGTTCGCAAGAGCGCGGCTTAAATGGTTAGATTTTACGTCGTGTTGGTATTGGCCGACGCCAATTGCTTGAGGATCGATCTTTACCAATTCGGCAAGAGGGTCTTGGAAGCGTCTGGCAATTGAAATAGCGCCTCGAATGGTAACGTCTAAATCAGGGAATTCATCAATTGCCACTTGGGAGGCAGAGTAAACTGAGGCTCCAGCTTCGCTAACCACTACGGCTTGGCAAGATAAGCCGTATTGCCTGATGGTTTCCTTGATTAGAGATTCGGTTTCACGAGAAGCCGTACCGTTCCCTACGGCTAGCCAAGTGATTTTGTATTGCTGGATCCAGCCGGCCAGCTTTTTTGAAGCTTCGTCGTAACGGTTTTGTGGTGGGTGGGGGTATATTACGCCATGCTCTAAAACACGTCCCTGTTCGTCTATCATGGCCAGTTTTACGCCATTACGAAAACCAGGGTCAACTCCCATTACTCTATGGGCACCGGCTGGCGCAGCCATCAATAAATCCACAAGGTTATCTTTAAAAACTTGAATCGCACCTTCTTCGGCTTTGTCTTTTAAAGACGATAAAACGTCACTTTCAATTTTACCGTGCAACTTTTTCTGCCAGGCTAGGTTCAAATATTTACGCTGTACATTAGATATTGGCGACAACGCTGCATTTTCATTAAATAACTTGGTTAGATAAGGCGTAACCAATGGTGATGGAAATAGATCGCTATCTTGGTAGTGAATAGAAATTTTAAGCACACTTTCTTTCTTTCCTCGGAATAAGGCCAATAGTCTATGTGCAGGAACCTTGCTCACTTTTTCTTGATAATCAAAATAATCTTTGAATTTCTCTCCAGCTTCTTTTTTGCCTCTTAATACTCGGCTGGTTATCAAACCTTCTTGTTGTATAAGTTGTCGGCCCTTTTTTAATAAATCGGAATCAATGAGCAGGCGTTCAAAAATTAATTCTTCAACCCCAATTAATACTTCTTTAATTGGAACTGATACTTTTTGATACAAGCACCACTGCTTTATAGCGGTTTCTGTGTCTTGGCATTGACCAGCCCATAGAGCTTGCGCTAGTGGCATCAGACCTTGCTTTCTTGCTACATCTGCTTTAGTGCTCTTGGTTTTTTTGAAGGGTGCGTATAGATCTTCTAACTCAGCTTTAGTTTGCGCATTCTCTATTTTATTGAATAAGTTTTGAGTAACTTGGGGTGAGTTCTTAATTAACTCTATGATGGCTTTTTTTCGATCGTTTAAATCGGTTAGGTATTGCCAGCGTTCGCTAAAAGCACGTAAATCCACATCGCTCATTCCACCACTGCTCTCCTTACGATAGCGAGCAATAAAAGGTACGCTTGCTCCACTTTCTAATAGCTGAATGATGTTGTCCGAATATTGGTTCGCTATCGAAAACTCGTTGCACAATATACGCGAAATAGACGTCATAAATTACTTATTCCTTACACTTTGTTTGAGCATTCGATTAGCAAAAACAAATTTTTTTGATTAGAATTTCTACCAAAGCTAAGTATTTAGATGAAACAACCTTTATATTTTTTTACAGATCGTAAAATAATACAGCTATTAATTAATGTTAATTTAAGCTATATTTTTAGGCCTTTAGTTGTAGAAGATCCCATACTTAAAAAATATGGTGGTTGCATCTAATGCCTGCTCCATAGATAAGCACGCTTTATCTATAAACACTGAGTATACAGGATGGACCTTTTTTTTCAGTGCAAGATAACATTTTTCATTCTTAACAGATCAATAGGACTAATCCATGAGTTTATTAGTTGAACTTGCGTCAAACAAAGCGAAAGCACGTGCCGCTGCAAAAGAATTAAATATCGCCCAGTTGGAAAACCTAATTGCAGGTTTCTCTAATGCTTTAGAAAAAATGAAAGAAGACGAAGCCGCGCAACAAGAAAAGCTGCGCATTAAAGCGGAACGCGCTGAGCAGATTTCTCGCTTAATCGCTGAAAGTGGTTTAACCATGGACGAGATCTCGTCATTAAGTACCGCGCCAAAAGCTAAAGCAGGTGCAGTAAGAGGCCGTACAGTAGCGCCTAAATACCGCTTAGAAGTAGCGGGTGAAGTACATGAATGGACAGGCCGTGGCCGTACACCACGCGTATTTCAAGAATATTTTGATGCAGGTAATAGCCGAGAAAGTGTAGAAATTAAATAAGCAAAATATCTAATTAGCACAAAAAAACGGCTTCCTTGTGAAGCCGTTTTTTTATATAAGATCATTGGCCTTAAAGTGTATTGCTATTTTACTTTATAGATTAAATCCCACACACCATGGCCTAGTTTTTCACCACGCTGTTCAAACTTAGTAAGCGGTCGCCATTCTGGGCGCGGGAAATATTGCCCTAACCCTGCTGCGTTTTCGTAGCCAGCTTCTGCTTCCATGACTTCTAGCATATGTTCAGCGTAAGGTTCCCAGTCGGTTGCCATGTGAAAGTAGCCACCAACTTTTAAAACGCTGGCTACCTGTTGGGCGAACAATGGTTGAACAATGCGGCGTTTGTTGTGCTTCTTTTTGTGCCATGGGTCGGGAAAGAATAGTTGAAAGGCGCTTGCCGCACTTTTCGGTAAGCATTTATCCATCACTTCAATGGCATCATCGCAGTAAACACGAATGTTTTTAATGCCTTTTTCTTGTGCCAACATCATTAGCTTGGCGACCCCAGGTGGGTGCACTTCAATGCCGATGAAGTCTTTTTCAGGGGCTTTTTCTGCCATTTCAACTAGAGAGGCCCCCATACCAAAACCGACCTCTAACACAACGTCAGACTCACGACCAAATACTTGTTCATAGTGAATAGCGCCATCTGCTAATTCTAAGCCATAAACTTGCCAGTTTGCATCATAGGTTTTTTGCTGGCCTTCGGTCATACGGCCACCGCGCACTACAAAGCTTCGGATAGTGCGTTTGTTCACGATTTCTTTCGGCTGCGGGTTGTCTTGCTTATCGTTGGTATCTTCTTGCATGGTCTCTGTCGTATTTGAACTGAAAATGAAGTGCGATCTTGGTTATTATTCACACACTAAAAAATTGCCGCTAATGCTAACTGAAAATAGTAAAATTGTCCTGCTTTGCGGTTCAAAATTTTTCTTTAAAGTGGCGTGGACTGCTGGGCGCAACGGTAAAGTGAGTAGGCTAGGGCTCCCCAAGCTACTAGATAGCATAAACCGCCAATAGGGGTAATAGCACCAAGCTTGGTAACACCAGTAAGTGTCATAGCATAAAGGCTGCCAGCAAAAAATAGATTGCCGAGGCTTAGACACACAAGGCAAGTTTTATACGATACCAAAACTCGTGACAAAGCCACGACGATAAGTCCTGCTAAAGCATGATACATGAGATATTGGCTAGCCGTTTGCCACCAGGATAAGGCCTTTGCATCTACTAGGCTTTGCAAGCCATGAGCACCAAAGGCTCCTGCTGCAACGGCAATCCCCGCTTGTATGGCAAACCATGCCCCCCAGTATAAAGCGCTTGGAGAATAAAAAGCTCGTAATTGCAAAAGGGTTATTCCAAAGTGTTTAAATAGCCATTACTGCCAATGGCGTAATAACGGCCTGTTGTGCCATAGGCCAAAGCGAGTACACTTGCGCCCGTAGGGCGAACTATGTCTTTCAAATAAAGGTCCCATTCATTGAGTTTTTCACCCGTGCTGACTTGCATTAGAGTGATGCGGCGATTAATGCCGCCCAGCAGAATGGTGCGTTTGTCTGGGCTAAATACAGCTTTAGCAATGGTGACATTGCGTGAATCTAGCGCCCCGGTATTAATGTTTAAAACCTCTTCACCAGTTCGGGTAGACCAAATTTTAGCGTTACCGAGTTGGGCGGCAGCAAAAGCATATTCCCCGTCGTTAGAAAGAGCCACGCTGGCAATGCGGTTGTTGAGCTCCCACTCAAACTTCTTTTCGCCTGTTTGCATGTCCCACAAAATGGCTTTGTAGTTATCGTCACCCGTTAGGCCAAGCTGTGCATCAGGCGTTACGTCCACAGCACGAACCACGGCCCCTGTGCGCAAGGTTTGCATTATGCCGCCATTTTTCACATCAAAAAAACGAGCAGTTTGATCATCTAGCCCAACCAAAGCAAGGTTGCCATTTTGTGTGAGCTTAAGTGAGCGCACGTCGCCTGGAGTGTTCCAGAACCCTTCGAATTGACCATTTTGCGTATTCCATAAGACCAGCGTGCGAGCGCCACCTGTTAAGGCAAAACCACCACTAGGGTCAATGTCGACGCTAATTAATGGGGTGTATTCCCCTTGGGCGTGGTTCCAATTGAATAAACGTTCACTGCGGTTATTGTCCCAAAAACTGCCGCCATGTTGTATGGAGCCTATAACAGAATGCCTGCCATCGTCGCTTAAGGCTGCTGAATAAAGGCCCTGTACAGCGAGCTCAGCAGTGCTACTAGGAGATTGGGCAGAACAAGACCATAACAGACATGCAGTAAGGGCAAGTCCTGTGAATTTAGACAGCTTTCTCGCTATGGACGTCATGTAATTCCTTGATCAATTGATCTTCATAAGTAAAGCGTTCCGACATTACCGCACACAAGGCCTGTAAAGAGAAGGGTAAATCTTCTAGCTGCTGGTTGCAGTGTTCAGGAGTATCGAACTTGTCATTAAATTCTATCGCCAATTGGGTCGTGGTGTCGATTTCTGGCAGCAATCGATTTAACAGTTTTAGTGCTTTATCGTCGTGGAAGTCTTGTGCTTCAAGCGCGAGCTGCTCATACAGCGAAAAATGCCCCGCAGACACATAATCCACCAATAATTCACATAAAGACTGAACGGTGGCAGTATCGTCATCAGTAAAGAGTTGTTTACCTTTCAGTGGTTGCCAAGCTTGAATTAAAGTATGGCGTTCGGCAAGTAAACGGTCGATCATGTCATGAACACCGCCCCATCTTTCTTGAGCTGTTTTGCAATCTTCTAACATAGCGACTACTCCATCTAATGGGATGTGAATGGCAGTAGATAAGTCTTGCGTACAAGAACTCTACGGCTTTTAGCTAGAATAAGCCGAACCCATAGCCTCTGCAATAGTAGAGGCTATGGCAACAAGTAACCTTTAGTAATCAGCCTGTAACGATTTTAGTTTTAACAGCGATCATAAAATTGCAAATAGTCATGCCAGTAAAGGCTACTAACGTCCAACCTGGGATGCTCAGACCAAGAAAAGTCCAGACTGTTTCACCGCATTCGCCGGTGCCCATAATCATAGATTCTAGGATCTCTTGCCAAGGAAACACTTCAAACATATAGCTTAACCCTGGTAGGCAAGCCGGCAGTTCATCAGCAGGAAGGTTTTGCAAATAAAGATGGCGAATGGCTAACGCAGCACCAAGAGCAGCAAACAGGGCCGCAGCCCAAGCACAAGCCCTGCGCACTTTCACATAGTCAAATACTGCGGAAATTAGCGAAAACACACCGACCACAAAAAAAGCAATGCGTTGCATCATGCATAATGGGCAAGGCTCTAAGCCCATTTGATATTCCATATAAAAAGCAACAGCTAATAATGCAAAAGCAACAAAAGCCACAAAACCATGAAAACGGCGAGCCGAAATTAAAGCAAGCATACGCATCCTCTTGCAGGCAAAATAAATAAAAAAGTCGGGAATGGGCCAGAAAAGCCTAATTGAATGTACGTACACTAAAAATACTGCTGACAATAGGCTTCAATGACGGTTAGTATATTCACATACAAAACGGATACGAGACAATGATAATGTCGCTTTTATATACAATGAAACGCCGCTATTACGCTTACTTTACATTTCTTGCAATCAGCCTCTGTGCTCCATTTGCTTCTGCCGCCGATGAAGAGGGAGGCGCCATTCCGGTTTATATGGAGCTGCGCCCAGATTTTATTGTGAATTACGGTGAGCCCAGTTCAAAATTAAAATATATTAAAACCAAAATTAATTTACGCACCGACAGCATGAGTCAAGGTTTAATTGCTGCCAATATGCCCCTAGTACGCGATGCCATCGTGATGTTTTTAAGCACCCGAACTCGCGACCAAGTGAGTGGTGCCATTGCTCGAGAGCAAACTCGCCTTGAAGCCGTTACCGCCATTAATGAGATAATGAAAGAAGAAACCGGCCAAGAACCCGTAATGGATGTACTCTTCGCCAGCTTCGTTACTCAATAATTCTTCTCATACGGTGTTATTACATATTCAAACAACGCTGATTGAATCATGGGCGCTTCGCACCCAACGGCGCATTGTGTTTAATCGAAAAATTGCATGTTAATGCGTAGGTCACGGTTCGCGAAGCGAATCTGACGCCGAGGGCGAAGCCCTCGTATAACACCAATGTGGTTTTGTTCAATCATGGGCGCTTCGCACCCAACGGCGCATTACGGCCTGCGGCCTAACAGCGCCCTACGATTAACGGCGCATTTTTTTAATCGAAAAATTGCATGTTAATGCGTAGGTCACGGTTCGCGAAGCGAATCTGACGCCGAGGGCGAAGCCCTCGTATAACACCAATGTAATTTGGTTCAATCATGGGCGCTTCGCACCCAACGGCGCATTACGGCCTGCGGCCTAACAGCGCCCTACAATTGACGGCGCATTTTTTTAATCGAAAACTTGCATGTTGATGCGTAGGTCACGGTTCGCGAAGCGAATCTGACGCCGAGGGCGCAGCTCTCGTATAACACCAATGTGGTTTTGTTCAATCATTGGCGCTTCGTACCCAACGGGGCATTGCAATTGACGGTGCATTACAATTGACGGCGCATTTTTTTAATCGAAAAATTGCATGTTAATGCGTAGGTCACGGTTCGCGAAGCGAATCTGACGCCGAGGGCGAAGCCCTCGTATAACACCAATGTGGTTTTGTTCAATCATTGCCGCTTCGCACCCAACGGCGCATTACGGCCTTCGGCCTAACGGCGCCCTACGATTTGGTGGCGCATTACGCCCTACAATTGACGTTGTGACGGTCTTTTTTGTATATAAATCATGGGGTAATGTTTTTTGTTTTTGGTTTGTCATTTTTTTTATGACAATTGTGCTTGTGCGGTTTTTGTTAACGAGGTCTAATGCACACAATTGTTGTTTTATTACTATTTTTCTATCAAGGATGCCAATGAATCAGGATATCGTTATTCTCGCTGCGGGTAAGGGAAGCCGCATGAAGTCGTCTTTCTCTAAGGTGTTGCATAAGGTGGGCGGTGAAGCCATGGTGCGCCGGGTATTGAAGACGGCCAGCGCATTACAAAACGCCAGCTTGCATTTGGTGGTAGGCCACCAAGGTGAGCAAGTGGCTGCGGCCTGTGAAGACTTTAATGCCAACCTTGTGTGGCAAGACAACCCACAAGGCACGGGAGACGCATTGCGCCGTGTGGCACCGCATTTACAGGCTCAAGGGGCAACGCTTACGTTATACGGTGATGTGCCTTTAATTAGCCAGCATACGCTTGAAAGCATGGTGAGCTTATCTACCCCGAATACCCTGGTTTTATTGACAATTGCATTAGACAACCCAACCGGTTATGGCCGTATTGTGCGAAATGCTCAAGACAAAGTAACGGCCATTGTTGAACAAAAAGATGCCTCACCAGAAGAGCTTAAGATTAACGAAGTCAACACTGGTATTTTGTTAGCTCCTAACGAGCACCTTCAAGGTTGGTTGGCGGCATTAAACAACAACAATGCTCAAGGCGAGTATTACTTAACCGACATTATTGCTATGGCTGCGCAAGATGGCGTAGATATTGTTACCGTTCAGCCAAACAATGAAGCAGAAGTGGCAGGCGTGAACGACCGAGTTCAACTTGCTGCGTTAGAGCGAGAATTACAAAGCCAACAAGCCATTGAATTAATGACAAACGGTGCGACTTTGCTTGACCCATCTCGTATTGATGTACGTGGTGAATTGACCACAGGGCAAGATGTAACCATAGATATTAACTGTCTGTTTGAAGGCAAAGTTGTATTGGGCAGCGGTGTGCAAATTGGCCCTAATTGCCATTTAAGAGACTGCACCATTGGCGACAATACTGTCATTAAAAGCAATACCCTAATTGATGACAGCCAGGTGGGTGAACAGTGTGATATTGGTCCGTTTGCTCGTTTGCGCCCAGGCACTAGATTGGCAAACAAAGCGAAGATAGGTAACTTTGTAGAAACCAAAAAAGCCAACATTGGTGAAGGCAGCAAGGTAAACCACTTAAGCTATGTAGGCGACACTCAAATGGGCGCAAACGTGAACGTTGGCGCGGGTACCATTACCTGTAATTACGATGGAGTGAATAAACACCTAACCCAAGTGGGCGACGATGTGTTTATTGGTTCTAATTCGGCGCTGGTTGCCCCTGTGGCGATTGCGCAGGGAGCTACCGTTGCGGCAGGCTCTACCATCACAAAAGATGTGCAAGAACAACAATTGGCTTTTGCTCGCGCAAGACAAGCGAATAAAAACAACTGGTCTAAACCGACCAAGAAAAACTAAGCCAGTTAAACAGATAATTAAGACAAGTAACGGCGGCCAATCAGTAGGCCGCTAGAGGGAAGAGAATATGTGTGGAATCGTGGGAGCCATTGCTCAGCGTAATGTCGCGAAGATCTTAGTAGAAGGTTTAAGCCGTTTAGAATACCGTGGCTATGATTCAGCGGGCGTGGCAATTAATAACGATGCAGGCGTGGCGGCACACCGTGCTGTGGGCAAAGTACAAGCTCTAAAAGATAAATTTGCCGAGCAACCGTTAGACGGAACAATGGGCATTGCACATACTCGTTGGGCAACTCATGGTAAACCCACTGAATCAAATGCTCACCCACACTTTTCTGGTAGTGACTTGGCTTTAGTGCACAACGGCATAATTGAAAATCACGAAGTCTTGCGCCGTGAACTGCAAGAAAAAGGCTATGTTTTCCAGTCTGAAACCGACACAGAAGTGGTTGTTCACTTAATTCACGATACCCTAAAAACACAACCTGATTTATTGAGTGCTGTTCAGGCAAGTTTGAAAAAGCTAGAGGGTGCATTTGCCATTGGCGTTGTGCAAAAAGACGATCAACACCGCTTTATTGCCGCCCGCAAAGGTAGCCCATTGGTAGTTGGCGTGGGGATTGAGGAAAACTTCGTCGCGTCTGATCAGCTGGCCTTGTTGCACGTGACCGATCAGTTCATCTTTTTAGAAGAAGGGGACGTTGTTGAAGTAACTCGAGACAAAGTCACCATTTTTGACGAAGCTGGCGAGTTACAAGATCGCCCTGTTAGCGTGTTTAACCACAATATAGATGCGACAGACAAAGGCGAATTTCGTCATTACATGATGAAAGAGATCTACGAGCAGCCGAGTGTGATCAGTGCATGCCTAGAAGGCCGCATTAGCGACAGCAAGGTATTAACCAGTTGCTTTGGTGCGGATTCAGGCTTTTTAAAAGAAGTGGAGAATGTTCATATTGTTGCCTGTGGTACCAGCTACCATGCGGGTATGGTGGCAAAATACTGGATTGAAGATTTAGCAGGCATTCCTTGTACAGTGGAAGTGGCCAGCGAATACCGTTACCGCAAGGTAGCTGTGCCTAAGAATACCTTATTCTTAACGCTTTCTCAGTCTGGTGAAACGGCAGACACGCTTGCAGCTTTGCGTATGGCAAAAGAACTCAACTACCTAACAACCTTGGCGATTTGTAATGTGCCATCTAGCACATTGGTGCGTGAATCAGCTCTAACCTTGTTGACCAATGCGGGGGCTGAAATTGGCGTGGCTTCTACTAAAGCCTTTACTACCCAGTTAACCGCTTTGTTGATCACTAGCGTGGCTATTGCTGTAGAAAACGGCTTACCAGCTGAGAAAGAAGCAGAGTTAGTGCAGGCAATGAAATCTCTACCTGCTCATGTAGATGCAGCGTTAAAAGAAGATGGGCACATCAAACAAGTGGCAGACCGTTTTGCAAACAAACACAACGCCTTGTTTTTAGGGCGCGGCGCTATGTTCCCTATTGCTCTTGAAGGTGCGTTAAAGCTTAAAGAAATCTCATACATTCATGCGGAAGCCTACCCAGCAGGGGAGCTAAAACACGGCCCATTAGCCTTGGTAGATGAAAACATGCCAATCATTACCATGGTGCCTCATAACGACATGCTTGATAAACTTAAATCGAACATGCAAGAAGTAGCCGCACGGGGCGGTGAGTTGTATGTATTTGCAGACAAAAGCACCGAACTTCACAATGAAGACGGCTTTATCTTCACCGAAGTGCCAAAAGTCGAAACCATTTTAGAGCCAATAGTGCACACCATTCCACTACAGCTGCTTTCCTACCACGTGGCTGTAGTAAAAGGCACAGACGTTGATCAGCCAAGGAACCTGGCAAAGTCTGTTACAGTGGAATAAAAGCAAAATAAAAATGCGGGTGCAAGGTTTATCGGGTATACCGTAGGGCGCCGTTAGGCCGCAGGCCGTAATGCGCCGTTGGGTGCGAAGCGCCCATGGTTAAATCAAACCGCATAGGTCATATCGTAGGGCGCCGTTAGGCCGCAGGCCGTAATGCGCCGTTGGGTGCGAAGCGCCCATGGTTAAACCAAACCACATCGGTCATATCGTAGGGCGCCGTTAGGCCGCAGGCCGTAATGCGCCGTTGGGTGCGAAGCACCCATGGTTGAACCAAACTACATCGGCGTTATGCGGGGGCTTCGCCCTCGGCGTCAACTTGCTTTGCGAACCGTGGCCTACGGGTTAACGCGCTATTGTTGCTTCAATGCCTTCAAATTCGTGATGAATTAACGTCTGCAAGCTCTGCTTGGCCTTCTCGTCCCCATGCACTATATGCACTTTTTGAGGCTTCACCCTCATGCGTTTAATAAAATTCAATAAATCTCTTTGCCCTGCATGGGCAGAATAACCGCTTATTTGTGTCACCTTGGCATGTATTGGAAGCCGAGTTCCATCAAATTCTACATAGCCGCCTGGTTTGTTGTGATATCTCAATATATCTCTGCCTGGCGTGCCCGCAGCTTGGTAACCCACAAAGAGAATATCATTGCGTTTGTCTGCAATAAGGGCTTTTAAATAATTAACAATACGCCCACCGGCACACATGCCCGATGCGGCAATAATAATAGCTGGACGAGTTTGGCGCTGTAAGTAAGCTACGGTTTGTAAGTGTTCTTGATGGCTATTAATGGTCGTTACTTGCTCAAAATCGAGCGGATGTCGCCCTGAGCGAACACGGCGCTTGGCTTCGTTATCCCAATACTGAGCTAAAGACTGGTAAACGCTAGTGAAGCGACTGGCCAGAGGCGAATCAATGATGATGTCGATATCTTGCCAGTTAAGTGGCTTTCCAGATCTAGTGCGGCTCACGGCTTTGTTCTGGTTTAGGTAAATAATGTGCTCAAGCTCATAAAGCAGTTCTTGAGTACGGCCAATGCTAAAGGCAGGAATTAACACGCAGCCAGAGTCTTGCAAGGCATGCTCTATGGCTTGTTGTAACTTATTACGTCTGCTAGAACGGTTCTCGTGATTTTTATCGCCATAGGTACTTTCGATTATTAACTGGTCGGCACGATACGGGGATTTAGGCGAAGGTAATAACGGAGAATAAGGTGCGCCAAGATCACCTGAAAAAGCGACATCATGGTAGCGCTTGCCTTGTTTTCGTAACTTTGGAGTGTTCACTCTGAAAGTTACATAGGCAGATCCTAAAATATGCCCCGCCTTAGACAGTTTTATATCAACTGTTTGTTTTGTCTGTTTGTTTTCAGCATGTTGAACTAATGCTCGATGCCATGTTTGGTATTTTAGCGGCGATATCTGATTGGTGAGTCGTTCCAAGCAGGCTTTTATGATACTGGCATTGCGCGTTACGCCTACTTTTATGGCGTCTTCTATAACCAGGGGTAAAAGTGCTGCGCTGGGCTCGGAACAATAAATGGGGCCAGTAAATCCTGCAGCCAGTAAATAGGGTAAACGCCCCACGTGGTCTATGTGAACATGGGTGACTACAAGTGCTTGTATTGAACGAATATCAAAGTCGATTTCTAAACGCTTGGCATTAGCGCCCGTTCCAGATACCTCCGCACCTTGAAATAAACCGCAATCCACAAGAAAAGAATGGTCTTGATCAATAACAAGCTCATGGCAAGAACCTGTTACCCCTTGTACTGCACCGCGGTGGTTAATAGTTAACATACACACTCCTTGTGTTCTTTAGCAATGAATTAACTATAGGAAACAACGAGGAAAAATGGAAAAAACGTCCTTCTTCTTTGCTTATTTATTGAGGCTCGTTTATCCTGCGTACCTATTTTTTTGAAATGTATATCTAACTCAAAAAGTGTATTTTTAAATTAAGGAATGTTCATTGAAGTTGTTAGTAACAGGAGGCGCTGGCTTCATTGGCTCGGCAGTTGTAAGACACATTATTTCTGAAACACAGGACGAAGTGGTTAACTTAGACAAACTAACCTATGCCGGTAATACTGAGTCCCTTTTAAATGTTTCAAGTAGCCCAAGATATGTCTTTGAACAAGTGGATATTTGTGACCGTGCAAAATTAGATAGAGTGTTTAAAGAGCACCGGCCAGATGCGGTTATGCACTTAGCTGCGGAGTCACATGTAGACCGTTCCATTGATGGGCCTGCGGCTTTTATCGAAACCAACATTGTAGGGACATACGTATTATTAGAAGCGGCTCGTCAGTACTGGAATGATTTAGATACTGATGAAAAGTCCGCATTCCGTTTTCACCATATATCAACAGATGAGGTGTATGGGGATTTGGAAGGCACGGATGATTTATTTACAGAAAAAAACTCTTATAAGCCCTCAAGCCCTTATTCAGCATCTAAAGCATCAAGTGATCACCTTGTAAGAGCTTGGTACCGGACTTATGGACTACCAACTATCATTACTAATTGCTCAAATAACTACGGCCCTTATCACTTCCCAGAAAAACTCATTCCTTTAATGATCCTAAATGCCTTAGATGGTAAATCTCTACCTGTTTATGGCGATGGTATGCAAATACGCGATTGGCTATTTGTAGAAGACCATGCTCGTGCTTTATATAAAGTTGTTACAGAAGGTGAGATTGGTGAAACATACAATATTGGTGGCCATAACGAGAAAGCTAATATTGAGGTGGTAAAAACTATTTGCAGTTTACTTGAAGAACTAGTGCCAGAAAAACCTAAAGGTGTAAAACAGTACCTTGATTTAATAACTTATGTAAAAGATCGTCCAGGTCATGATGTTCGTTATGCAATTGATGCTAGCAAGATCGAAAGAGAGCTTGGTTGGAAGCCAGCAGAAACCTTTGAGTCGGGTATTCGTAAAACAGTTGAGTGGTATTTGAATAATGAAACCTGGTGGAGCCGAGTGCTAGATGGTTCTTACAGTATGGAACGTTTAGGCGCGGGAGAATAAGTGATGAAAGGAATAGTGTTAGCTGGTGGTTCAGGAACAAGGTTATATCCACTTACACGTGGTGTGTCTAAACAGCTGTTGCCTATCTATGATAAACCCATGATCTTCTACCCTATATCTACATTGATGCTTGCTGGCATAAAAGATATTCTGATCATTACGACCCCAGAAGATAATGAAAGCTTCAAACGCTTACTTGGGGATGGGAGTGACTTTGGTATTAATCTTGAGTATGAAGTTCAGCCAAGTCCAGATGGTCTAGCGCAAGCTTTTTTGATTGGGGAAGATTTTCTAGCGGGCGATTCGGTATGCCTTGTTTTAGGGGATAATATTTATTATGGACAAGGCTTTTCGCCTAAACTTAAGGTTGCTGTCGAAAAAATCAAAAATGGCGAAGGCGCTACAATATTTGGTTATCAGGTAAAGGATCCTGAGCGCTTCGGTGTAGTAGAGTTTGATAAAAATATGAAAGCTATTTCTATTGAAGAAAAACCACATACACCTAAGTCTAATTTAGCAGTCACGGGATTATATTTTTATAGTTCAGATGTTGTCGAACTAGCTAAGCAAGTTAAGCCGTCTTCAAGAGGAGAGTTGGAGATTACTACAATCAATGAAATGTATCTACAGCAAGGGCGGTTAAATGTGGAAGTATTGGGGAGAGGGTTTGCTTGGCTGGATACTGGGACTCATGAGAGCTTACTGGAGGCTGCCCAATTTGTTGAAACAATTGAGAAACGACAAGGTTATAAAATTGCGTGCTTAGAAGAAATTGCTTTTTATAATGGCTGGCTATCTAGTAATGACATACTTGATAAAGCTAATGCGATGTCTAAAAACGAATATGGGAAATACTTGAAAAGCCTAATTAATTAGACTTTTGAAAGTAAGAATTTTGCATAATTATAGGGGCTCGATTATCATCTTGTTCCAATGTTTCTGTTATTTTTCTGGCTACTGATGAGTGTAAGTACTCAAGATGGCTAGACGTAAGTTCATGAAAGGATCTTTAGTGAAAATTATACCGGTAATTCTGTCTGGCGGCGTCGGAAGCCGCCTTTGGCCTTTATCTCGCGAGCATTTCCCAAAGCAATGTTTACCATTAACAGATGAAGAATTCAGTTTGCTACAAAACACGGTTAAGCGAACAAACGCTTTAGATGTTGCGGCTCCTATAGTCGTATGTAATGAAGATCACCGTTTTCTTATTGCCCAGCAACTGCAGAGTTTAGGCGTTGAAAAGTCGAGTATCATTCTTGAGCCTGCGGGGCGAAATACCGCCCCAGCAATTGCCTTGGCGGCTTTAGAAGCGCAATTTCGAAACGAAGACGAAGCTCTATTATTGGTGTTGCCTGCAGATCACGTTATTCGGGATATTGTGGCATTTGAAAATGCAATTATTCAAGCAGCAGAATTGGCGAAAGAAAACGCTCTAGTTACCTTTGGTATTAAACCGACTCGCCCAGAAACGGGTTATGGATATATTCGCTCTGGCGACAATCACGATGTTGCTGAGTTCGTAGAAAAGCCAAATTTGGAAACAGCAAAAAAATATTTGGAATCTGGTGATTACCTCTGGAATAGCGGTATGTTTTTATTTAATTCAAAAACATATCTTGAGGAACTTGCTAGTCATAGGTCTGATATTTTTCAAGCTGTTAGCTTAGCTTATGATCAGCGCAATCAAGATCTAGACTTTGTCCGAGTAGACGAAAAAACTTTTACCGAGTGCCCTGAAGACTCCATTGATTTTGCGGTAATGGAACCTACTCAAAAAGCAAAAGTTGTTCCTTACTCAGGAGATTGGAGTGATATTGGTGCTTGGGATGCGCTATATGATTATTCGACTAAAGATCAGCATGCGAATGTATTGATTGGCGATGTTATGTCTGAAGGTACGACCAACTCCTTTGTTCGTTCAGAATCTCGATTAGTTGCGACTGTTGGTGTACATAACCTAATTGTTGTTGAAACAGCTGATGCTATTTTAATTATGAGCAAAGACAAAGCTCAAGATGTTAAAAAAATAGTGAAACGTATTCATGCAGAAGGACGTGATGAACATATGTTCCACACGACGGTACATCGCCCTTGGGGTAGCTATCAGACTGTTGATCTTGGCGACCGTCATCAAGTTAAACGGATAATGGTTAAACCTGGTGAAAAGCTTAGTGTGCAAATGCATCATCATAGAGCAGAACACTGGGTTGTAGTTTCAGGTACTGCTAAAGTACAAAATGGCGAGAAAGAGATCCTTCTAACGGAAAATGAATCGACTTACATTCCTGTTGGCGTGGTTCATGCTTTGGAAAACCCTGGCAAGATTCCACTAGAGTTAGTGGAAGTGCAATCTGGCAGTTACCTTGGTGAAGACGACATCGTGCGTTTTAGCGATCGATATGGGCGTTCAAAATAATGTCGGTAGAGAACTCTTTTCAAGTAAAAACATTGAGCGATGAGCTTGGCGTTGCTTTTGGTACTAGTGGTGTCCGTGGTCTTGTTGAAGATTTAACCCCAGAACTTTGTTTTGCTTTCACTCTGTCTTTTTTACAGAGCGTATGTCCAGAAAAAAAGGAAGTTGCTGTCGGGATAGACTTAAGGCCAAGTAGCCCAAGTATTGCCAAAGCTGTTATTCGAGCAATAGAAGCACGCGGTGCTAAAGCCATTTATTGCGGTGAGTTGCCTACGCCTGCTTTAGCTTTCTATGCAATGCAGCATGCTATGCCTGCCGTTATGATCACGGGTAGCCATATTCCTTTTGATCGTAATGGTATTAAGTTTTATCGACCAGACGGTGAAATCAGTAAAGCAGATGAAGTGGCTATTATGTCAGGTAACGTCTCGTTAGTTGCTGACCTGCACGAACTAGAAAATAAGGCACTTCCTGAAGCCAAGCAAACGGCCATGGCGCTGTTTGAGCAAAGGTACATAGAGCTTTTTCCTGAAAATGTATTAGCTGGGAAGCGTGTTGGGGTGTATGAGCATTCTAGCGTAGCCCGTGATGTTATTAAAAAGTTGCTTAAGTATTTTGGCGCTGAGGTTGTCTCGTTAGAGAGAACAGACACTTTTGTTCCAATAGACACAGAAGCCGTATCAGAAGAAGATGCGATAAAAGGTCGTACATGGTCTCAAGAATATAAACTTGATGCAATAGTTTCGACTGATGGTGATGGCGACCGCCCGCTCATATCTGATGAAAATGGTGAGTGGTTGCGTGGCGATATAGTCGGTGTTTTGTGTGCCGATTACCTTAAAGCGACTCATGTGGCCGCACCTGTTAACGTTAATACTGTTTTAGAGCTTTCTGATCCTGAGCGTGTTTGCCTGCGAACTAAGATAGGCTCACCTTATGTTATCGCTGGAATGGGTGAGCTTGCTAATAAGGCTGACTTAGCGAAAGTCGTTGGTTATGAAGCCAATGGCGGTTTTTTAGTTGGTTCAGATCTTGGTTTTGGCGCTGAGGAAAAAACACTTAAAGCGTTACCAACTCGAGACTCAGTGCTTCCTATTATGATTGTCCTAGCGATGGCTGCACAGCAGGGCAAAGTTGTGAGTGAGCTCTTAAGAAACTACCCAGCGCGATACACAGCTAGTGATAGAATTAAAGAAACTCCAACAAAGCTTAGTCAAAATTATTTGTCTGCTTTGAAAGAAAGTTCTGAAAAACAGGATGATTTTTTGTCAAGTATCTACCTTAATGAAGGAATATATGCGACATCAATAAATACACTTGATGGTTTAAGAATGACACTCTCTAACAATGATATAGTTCATTTAAGGCCTTCTGGTAATGCACCAGAGTTGCGTTGTTATGTTGAGGCGGGTGTATCAACTGAAGCCAGCAAGATTGTAGAAGTGGCCCTAAAAAGTGTGGTTAATAAATTAACCGCCTAATGGAGTCTCAGAGAGTATACGAGATTATATGAAAAGTAATTTGAGTACTATTTGGGAGTTTCGCGGTTTTATGTGGGCAACCATAAAACGCGACTTTCAGACGCGTTATCAATCAAGCCTCCTTGGAGTCGCTTGGTTAGTGATTCAGCCGTTAGCTATGATATTGGTTTATACCCTGATTTTTTCTCAGGTGATGAAGGCTAAAATCCCTGGAAATGATAGTGGCTTTGCATACAGTATATACTTATGCTCAGGTCTACTGGCTTGGGGGCTGTTTTCTGAGCAACTAAACCGGAGCAAGAACACCTTCATTGAAAATGCAAATTTAATGAAGAAAGTGACCTTCCCTAAAATCTGCCTTCCTTTAATCGTCGCTACATCTTCCCTAGCAAATTTTTTCATTATATATGGCTTATTTGTAGCTTTTCTAATATTAAGTGGCAATTTTCCAGGTGTAAGTTTCCTTGTCATTTTTCCTGTGCTTGTTTTGCAAATAGTTTTTACTTTAGGGCTTGGGTTAGCGTTAGGAGTGCTAAATGTCTTCTTTAGAGATGTTGGCCAGCTTGTTGAAGTAGGATTACAGTTCTTGTTTTGGGGAACCCCAATAGTTTATACCTTATCTATCATACCTGAGTGGGCGCACTTCTATATAGAGTTAAATCCGATGGTACACTTCATTGAGGTTTATCAAAAAGTCATGCTGACACAGTCTTTGCCGACTTTGCAAGACTTTGGAGGGTTAGTAATTCTAACCCTAGCTGCACTAGCTTTAGGTCTTTACCTATTTAAGATGCATGGCGAAGAGATGGTGGACGAACTCTGATGGGGAAAATTCTAGTCAATAATGTGGGCAAAGCCTATAAACAGTACCCAAGTAAGCTTTCGAGAGTTATAGAGTGGCTCTTTCCATTTTTAGGTAGGAGACACGAGTTAAAATGGGTTCTTAATGACATTAGTTTTGAAGTTGAATCTGGAGAAGCCGTAGGGATCGTAGGTGTAAATGGTGCAGGTAAAAGTACCTTATTAAAAATGATAACAGGTACAAGTCAGCCAACAACAGGCAGCATTGAGATGCAAGGACGGGTGGCCGCACTATTAGAACTAGGTATGGGGTTTCATCCTGAGTTCACAGGTCGCGAGAACGCTTATATGTCAGGGCAACTTCTAGGAATATCTAAAGCGGAAATGGACCGCTTAATGCCAAGTATCGAAGAGTTTTCTGAAATTGGTGATTATATTGATATGCCTGTTCGTGTTTATTCTAGTGGGATGCAAGTGCGACTCGCATTTTCAGTTGCTACGGCCATAAGACCAGATATATTAATAGTTGATGAAGCATTATCAGTTGGAGATGTATATTTTCAACATAAGTGTTTAGAAAGGATTAAAAGCTACTGTAAAAAAGGTACAACTTTATTGTTTGTCTCTCACGATACCGGAGCTGTTAGGGCTGTATGTGATAAGGCCATCTTACTTGAAGGAGGGCGTGTTTCGCAGTATTCACGCTCAGAGGAAGTGATGGACTTATATAACGCTAAGCTGTCGAGCTCTCCTGGGGAAATCGTACAAACAACTCTTTCTAACGGAAAGGTTAAAACAGTTTCAGGAACAAAAGAAGCCACTATAGGAGTGATTAAACTACTCGACTCTAATGGTGATGAAAAGCATAGCTACCAGATTGGTGAGGCTTTAAAAATAAAATTTGTTGTAAATGTTCATAAAAATTTAGAGAAATTAGTACTAGGGTTTTCTATCAAGGATAGACTTGGTCAAACGGTGTATGGGACTAATTCCTATTTGCTTGAAAAGGTTATAAACAGTGCTGTTTCTGGTGACACATATGATTTTTTAATCACAATGAACTTAGACATTGGTGTAGGAGAGTATTCAATTCAAACTTCTCTTGGTGGAGGAGAAAACCACCTAAGCGAAAATTATGAGTGGACAGATGTGGCAAGCTCTTTTGAGGTTTTAGCAGAAAATAAAAAAACATTTGTTGGCACTAGTAAACTCTATCCAACTTTTGAAATTAAAAAATATGACCATGGTGTGAGTGTAAGTTGAAGAGAATATTCAAAAAAATTATTTTGCTAGTTTTCAGTGCATTACTAAAGCAACCTTTAATCAAAAAGGTTGCTGTTAAACTTATGGATAATAAAGCTGGTAAGGTGTTGTATCTTTGGTATAAGAAGCAGAGTCAGATAAAAGTTGAAGAAAAAGTTTTCTTATCGCCCCGAGGTTTTCTGACATACAAAAAGATTAAAGTGGCCCTTAAGCAAGGTGAAATAGACAAATGAGATTGTTGATCGATGTTCAAGGGCTACAAACTTCAAGTAGAAGTCGAGGTATTGGTCACTACACCATTTCGTTAGTCAAAGAAATTTTAAAAAGTAAAGATATAGAAGTATCGTTTTTACTTAATGACTATTCGCCAGAAGGAGTGGAGTTGTTTTGCCAAAAAATTGAAAATGAATGCTCTGTCGATAGAATACACATATTCAAAGCACCAAGTGATGTTTCTCGGGTTTTTGGGAATGAAAAGTTAAGGTTTGTAGCAGAAGCTATCCGAAATTACTACATCAATGTCTTAGAACCGGACTTTTTGTTAATAACATCGCTCTTTGAAGGTGCTTCAGAAGATTTCGCCTGCAATATATTGCAAAATCGTAGGTATAAAGTGGGGCTTATAGGTTATGACTTGATACCTTTATATGAGCCAGATTTACATTTGCCAACTCCTGAAATGAAGGCGTGGTACTATGAGAAAATAGCTGAATCGAAAAAAGCAGATGTGATTTTTTCTATATCTGAAAGCTCTAAAAGAGAGTTTTCTAGTATGGCGAATATAGATGAAAGTGAGATTGTGAACATTTCATCAGCTGGTGACTCAAGTTATAAACCATTAAAAGGAAAAGAAAAAATCGACCTCAATGATAGGTTTTCAATTGAGGGTGATTTTATTTTATACTCTGGCGCGTGTGATGAGAGGAAGAATTTGAAGGGGCTATTGACAGCCTTTTCGTTACTTACTGAAAAAGAGAAGGAGCGGCTTGATATAGTTTTGGTAGGTAAATATTCAGAATTAGATATAGAAAATTTATCAAACTTTGCTAAGAAAAAAGGTATAGCAAAAAATAAAATAATTTTTACGGGCTTTATATCTAACCACGAGCTACAGAACCTATATGGGCAATGCCATTTATTTGTTTTTCCTTCTTTCCATGAGGGGTTTGGCTTGCCAGTGCTTGAAGCAATGATGTGTGGGGCGGTTACGGTTTGCTCAAACGTATCTAGCTTGCCTGAAGTTATAGAGTTAGAAGAAGCTATGTTCTCGCCAAATGATGTTAATAATATAGCTAAAAAAATGCAGCAGGCAATAAATGATGAGAGCTTCAGAGAGCGTCTGCTAGAAAACGCAAAAGTTCGCTCTGCAAAGTTTTCATGGAAGAAGAGTGCTGAAGTTCTATTAAATTCAATCAGAGAAATTGTTAAGGAAGCGCCGAATGAAGTCATGACTAGGATTCATGACGAAGGCGACTTGATCAACGAAATTTTTATTCGCTCAGGCTATGAGTTTACAGATAAAGAAATTCGCATTATCGCCAATAATATTTCTGAGAACTCAGTTGCTCTTGAATTTAGTCGTTTTAATTCTAAGACTATTGGGTAATGCCTGTGCTACTTTTAAAAAGAGTATTGAAAGCTCTAGTAGGAAAAGCAAAGAAAGTATTTCTTCTCATTGGTGGGTGGGACCTAATTGCTAAGTTGTTTTTGAGGTTCCCTGTCACAAGAGAAAAAATTCGAAGGTGCTTATATAAAAATGAAGTGGGAGAGACAAAAGGGCTTATAATGACTGAAGATGCAAAGTCGATTTTAAAAGAGCTCTCTAATGAATAAGGTTTTATTTGATTTTCAGTCTATCCAGTCATCGGACTTTCCTAGAAAGATATTTATATCACATGTGATTTTTTTAAAGAAATTTTCTGTATTATATGGCAAAGATTTTGATGTGCATGTCTTGCTTAATGACAGGGTTTCAAATAATAACGACATTGCTTTTTTTATAAGTAGTTTTTTAGGTTTTGATAATATTCACTTTCTTAGCTGTGAGGTGAATTTTGAAATAAAGGAGGGGGCTGATTATTTAATTCCTGCTTCAGAGCTAATTAAAGATGAGTTTGTTAGCTTAATTTCTCCTGATGTTTTTGTTTCTTTTGGGTATTTCGACTTTCTAAATGGTTATTCTGTCAGTAATTTACAGAAGAATGTTGGGCTTAATGTTGTAGTTTACAATTCGTCGCTTTCGTTGCGAAACAAATTTAACATATATGAAAATTTTTATTTTGATAGGCTTGATAGCAGCTTCTCTAAAGCTAATCTGATTCTTTCAAATGAAGAAAACGTTAAGGACTATCTTCAAAGAAAACTTAACGGTAATGTGTTCTCGATTCCTGAATTAAATTTAGTAGAGTCTAATGAGATAGGTGATAAGTTCTGTTTTTTAATCTATATCACCACACTAAATGATGCAGGTATGTTTTTATCAGCGATCCAAAGCTTTTTAAGATGCACTGATTTTGATTTGGCTATAAGGTTTGTTTCTAATGAAGTTGATCTATCTTCTTTGAATTTTTCTGACTACCCTTTCGACTGCTCCGAAATTGAGAGAGAAGCTGCTTTACTCATAGAAGAAAAGGTAATTGTCGATTTCTATAAAGGGTATTGTCAATTTTATTGTAAAAATGATAATGCCTTAGCTGAAATTGAAGAGGATAGAACTGCTTGGGAGAGCAGGTTTAGTAATAATATAAAATCACTTGAACTAGCATTATATAATGTGCTTTTAAATGAAGAGTTTCGGGATGAATTTGATAAATCTTTAAATATATTTTTTGAAGCTCTTTCTATGTCTGGAAACTACATGACACATGATAAAAGCATTGCATATGGTAAAGATAAGTTTTTAAAAATATTTAAGAAAAAAGCAAAAGCATTTACAAAAAATGATTTTGTTAGATCTGCTAGATCGATAGAACAGCTCTATAAAAATGAAAAAGGTTTTATTTATATTGATGTGACAGAGCTAGTTAAAATCGATGCGAAAACAGGGATTCAAAGAGTAGTAAACTCTATAATAAATAATTTCCCAACTGCATCCATAGAGAATACCTGTTTAGTTAAGTATAATGATTGTGGTTGGTATGAGTGTGCTGAAGAATTTCAAAAAGAAAGGTGGGGAGAAGTTAATTATAAGGGAGTAATCACCCCAAATAAATTCGATAAATTTGTCGGGCTAGATCTGTACCTAGGGCATGTTAAGAGACGCGAACTTATTTTTAAATCTTGGTTGGCTAGAGGGACCCAGATTTCATTTGTTATATATGACATGCTTCCAATAACTCTGCCGGACTGTTTTACTGAGGATATGGTGAAGTTTTTTAAAGAATGGATAGATATGGTTTCTTGTGTGGCAGATCGGGTGTTATGTATCTCTGAGGCAGTTAAACAAGAAGTTATACAATATTTTTTAAATGCTGATAATGTTAAGCAGAGAAATTATCCTAAGTATATTGATTTTTTCCACCTAGGGGCTGATTTTATAAAGAGTAACAATCGAGAAGTTGTTAGAGAAAAAAATACTTTTCTAATGGTTGGTACAATAGAGCCACGTAAAGGGCATGCTCAAATAGTAGATTCATTCTTGCTATTACTAGACAAAATTCCAGATTGTCAGCTGATTATCGTAGGAAAACCTGGTTGGGGTGCTGATGATATTATTGATCGGCTTGATAAGCTTAATAGAAGCTCTAAAAATATTCGATGGCTTAATCAAGCTTCAGATCACGAGTTGCAAAATTTATACAGTAGCTCTACAGCCTTAATTGCCGCATCATATGGTGAAGGTTTTGGGTTGCCATTGATTGAAGCTGCTCATTATTCTTTACCGATAATTGCAAGAGACTTACCTGTTTTCAAAGAGGTGGCAGGTGTAGGTGCCTACTATTTTGATGGTGCTAGTGCTAAAACTGTAGCAGATTCGATATTTGAATGGACCCGACTTAAAGATAATAATTGTATACCCACTACCACTCATATTAACTGGCTTAGCTGGAAAGAAAGTTCGGAAATCTTTTTTGAAAAATTGAGTTTGAGAATCTGACGGATAGCTAAATTATGGAGCAATTTTTGAGAATGACTAATGTTTTAAAGAAAATCAATCTACCTTTCACAGGAGTTTTGTTTTTTCTTATATCTTACTCTTTATTTAAATACAGTAAGGTAGTGTTTTCTGGTGATTTAGCATTAGCTAACTCAGGTGATGGGCTTGGTACAATTGCAGGTATCTTTGCATTACAAGATTTAGTTCATAATGGCGGCTGGCAGTATTTATTCTCAGATTTAGCTTGGTATGAAAATCACGGTCAAGCGTTAGCTGCTCCTGGGCCTTCTAGCCAGTTTTGGAAAATGGTCAGTTTTATAGTTGGTAGTTTTTTTGTGCCTGAAACTACTTATGATGTCATTGCTATGATTGGATACTTTCTGACTTCTTTAATGGCCTATGTTTTATTTCGCTATCTCGGATTAAACCGTACGTTATCTCTGATTCTGTGTATCTCTTTTGCTTCTATGGATAATACCTTAGTAAGAGCGCAGGCTCATTTGTTTGGCCTTGGAGTTGCTTTTGCCCCATTACTAGTTGCGTTATTAACTGTATATGCCGCTAAAGCTAGAACCACTCGTGCATTAATTTATCTTGCATTAGCACATGCGTTTAATTTTAATGTTAATGAGTATTATGGTTACTTTGGTGTATTTTTTACGATATCTTTTCTTTTTTCAAGCTTTACATTGAGCATCCGAAAACAAGGTGTATTAGGCTTATTAGTACCGTTAAGTGTGGCACTATTGTTTTTTATATCTTTAATGCTCTTACTGTATCCTAATGTTATTTTTGAGCCTGCATTCGATGCTCTTTTTGGGAAAAATGATGTTCCATCTACTACTAGTCATACTCATGACTGGAACAGCTTTTCAATTTATACTCTTAAAAGCGTCTATCCAATTTTTGAATCGAATATATTGTTTCTTGATAGACTTATGAATGGAGAAGTCTTTCATTCGGATACATGGGAAATGTCGTATAGGCTGGGTATTGTTGTTCCTTGTCTTATAATCGTTTTAAACTTTGTGATCTTTATCAAAGATTTTCCATATTTCATCCAGACGGCTAAAAAGATCTTTCCATGGCTTGTTGCTGCAAGCGTTCTATTTTTATTCGCTCTGGATGTAAGAAAACCTTATTCGCTAGTTTTTTTGACATATGAATTGGCGCCTATGTTTCGTGTGGGTTTGAGGTCTCTTCTGTATTTCAATGTTGCAATGTTTGCTATGCTATCGATTTCGATAGTAGCAATCACAAAAGTCTACTCAGAAGAACTAAACACTATTAAGTTCAAATTATTTAGTTTTTCACTAATTCTTGCACTTCTGTTAGTTCATAATGACACAACTCGTGTCGACATGTTCCAAAAATTTCCTGGGCTGAAATTTTCAAGCACTAGTCCTTATGAAAGTGTTAAAGAAATGCATAGCGGAATTTTATTAGAAATACCATTCTACTCACCAATTAGTGATCCACCTGAAAGCAATTATCAATATATGGTTAATAGAATGTTTCATGAGAAAGCTTTAGCCAATCAAGTATACTATGGCAGTAATAATACAGTTTATAGAGAAAAATTGGATACACTCTCTAAAAAGGTTAATGACCTTAGTACTGATACGCTGGATGAGCTAATTTATGGCGGTGTTTCATACATTGCAGTTTCAAATGAAAGCTTAAGTTCGCTTGATACTTTATATACCTCTAATAAGGTGACTTTAATAGTGAGTGATGAAACGACCTCCATATTTGAAGTCGTGGGTCGGACGAAAAAAGAAGATATTAGCGTTGCTGACTTTCTCAAAAAAATTATGGACTAAATTGCCTTTATGAAGAAAAAAATTACTATCGTAGTACCTGCATTCAATGAAGCTGATAACATCCGGCCTTTGCTTGATAGCATTGAAAAAATATCTAATGCGGAGAGTCTCTATGAGTGGACTGTTCGTTTTGTAGATGATTGTAGTGAAGACAAGACATGGGAAGTACTATCAGATTTACCGTCATATTCTTCACTTTCGGTAGAGGCAATTCGTTTTTCGGCTAATTTTGGTAAAGAACCGGCACTAGTAGCAGGTCTGAGTGAGAGCGTTGATTCAGATGCAATCATTTTTATGGATGCAGACTTACAGCACCCTCCAGAATTAATTCCAACCTTCTTGAGAAAGTGGGAAGAGGGTTATAAAAATATTTCTGGAGTAAGGAGCAGCGCTGATGATTATTCTCTCTTTAAAAAAGTAACATCTAACTGTTTCTATAAAGTGATGAACTTCTTTGGTGATGTTGATCTTCCTCGAGGGCTTACTGATTTTAAATTGATAGATAAAGATATCGCGAGAGAGTTTTTGAAATTTAAAGAGAAAGCCATTATGTTTAGGGGGCTTATCGAGTGGCTAGGATTCAAAAAATGTTATATTCCGTTCAAAGCCCCATCACGTCTAAATGGTGAGGCTGCATATTCTTTCAGGAAACTAACACAATTAGCTGTGAATAGTTTCACGTCCTTTTCATTGTTGCCATTGAAGGTTGCAGGGGCGCTAGGGGCATTAATTCTTGTAAGTTGCTTCTTTTTAGTAGCTTATATGGGCTTATCTGAAGTGTTTGGTAACCAGGTATTCACTCCTCTTGCTTATTTTGTGGTGTTTAATACTTTTCTAACAGGATTAGTGCTATCGTCGATTGGTTTTACTGCAATTTATATTGGTAGAATTCATGTGCAAGTCGTTGATCGCCCATTATATATAATTTCAGAAAAGTCGAAATAGAAGGTTGATAAGTGATTTATTTTTTCGTAGGTACTACAGCTGAACTAATAAAATTATTTCCTATCATGGTTGAGATGCGTGATCAAAATATTGATTATGAGGTTATCTCTAGCGGTCAGAATCAGATAGTAAGTTCCACGATTTTTGAATATTTCGGGCTCAAAGCTCCTTCCGTTATATTGTCGGATACTACTCATAAAAAAACAGCTTTTGGTTTACTCTCATGGTTTTTTAAATCGTTATTTATAGGAAAGGCTTCGCTTAAGAAAAGATACAAGGATTTGAAAGGGGCAATTATGCTTGTCCACGGAGATACTGTTTCTACAGTTCTTGGTGCGTTAGTAGGTAAACAGTTAGGAATGAAAGTCTGCCACATAGAGGCTGGTTTACGTTCATACAATTACTTGAACCCGTTTCCTGAAGAAATAGATAGAGTTATTACTTCAAGGCTAGCAAGTGTGCATTTCGCACCTAATGAATGGGCATCAAAAAACTTAGATGGTAAAAAGGGTGAAGTTATCAATACGGGAGAAAATACTCTTCTAGATAGCTTAAGGCTTTCTAAAACAATAAATTTAGATAGTAAGTATAAGCCGAAAGAAGCATATTTTGTTCTTGTTGTTCATAGGCAAGAAAATTTGTTCGACAGTGCGTTTGTAGAGTCTATTTTCAGAAGATGTATTAAAGAAAGTGAAAAAAGACATTGTGTCATTGTTTTACATGAACTTACAAAAATAAAGTTGATCGAGCTTGATCTTTTAGATGAACTGAATAGTAACAAAAACATTACGTTAATCCCAAGGTTAGAGTACATGGAGTTTATGACTGTGCTTTCAAACTGTGAATTTCTGGTTACTGATGGCGGGAGTAACCAGGAAGAAGCATATTATATGGGGAAGCCCTGCCTAATTCTCCGAACGCATACTGAAAGAGTTGAAGGGCTTGATGAAAATGTTCTTGTATCTAAGAAAGATGAGAGCGTAATTGATGCTTTTTTCAAAGATCCGAATAAATACTCTCGAGAGCCGAAGTTTGATGTTAGTTATCCTTCAAAAATAGTTGTGAGTAGCCTGGTTAGTATGTTATGAGTACAGACAATAAAAGCCTTCTACCGGATATTACGATAATAATCGCAACTTTCAACTCTATGCATGTCTTACCTAAGGTTCTAGAGGCAATTGGTAATCAGAGTTATCCTCAGAATAAAATTACTGTTATGTTGGTTGATGGGGGATCAAGTGACGAAACAGTAAAATATGGTACCGAGAAAAATTGTATTGTTAAAAAGAACCCTAGAACCGAACCTGTTTATGCTAAGTTTATTGGCTTTTCAGAAGCTGAAACTGAATTAATAATATACTTGGATCATGATGAAGTTTATGAAAATCAGTATTGCTTAGAGCACCAAGTTAAGCTCCTTATAGATAATGATTTAAAAGTAGTGCTATCTACAGGGTATGTTAATCCTCCTAGCGAACATTTAATAAATGACTACATAAATGAATATGGTGATCCGTTTAGCCTTTTTGTTTATCGAATCTCTAAAGCCCCAGATGTATTTATAAAAGACCTACAAAAAAAATATGTTGTAAAAAATGATTCTGAAATAGGCTGTGTCATTGATTTTGGGGAGAAAAACTCACTTCCATTAATTGAGCTTCTTGCTATGGGGACTTTATTAAATAAAGCCTTTTTTCAAAAAGAGTTTCCAGGTATAGTTGCGAAAGCAGAAAATCTTCCCCATCTTTTTTATATTATGCTTCAATTAGACACTAACGTTGGAGTTTGTAAGACCCATAAACTGCTGCACTTCTCGTCAGAATCAGTATTAAATTACATTAGAAAGATAAAGTGGAGAATTAATAATAATATTTATCACACGGATTCTGTAGGAGCCTCTGGCTTTCTTAAACGAGAGGAGTTAATGGGCTTGAGAAGTGGAATTATGGGAAAAATAAAAAAAATTCTATTTTTACCCTATGTTTTTTTAATTTTTCCAGTTTTAATTGATACTATTTACTTGTTTTTGAAACGGCGAAATAGAGCTTTTTTGTATCACTTTCCCTTATGTTTTTATACAGCTACAACTATAGTCTGGAATATTGCTTTGAAAAAATTAGGTAAATCCCCTGTTTTGAAAAGCTATGATGGGAAAAAGGAAATCCATCATGATTGAAGTCGTTTCGCTAGTTAATTTTTCTAATAAAAATAGAGTTAAATATCTAGATAAGTCTTTTTCTTCATTTTACTCATTTAACCACCCTGAAATAAGGCATATTGTTCTTGATTCGAGCGATGAAATTGAAGAACAGAAGAAAATTTATGATAAATATGGAATCGAATTTTATCATTTTCCTAAAAGCTCATATTTAGCTAGGCTAAAAATGATTAATGAAATAGTTGAAAGTGAGTATTTTGTCTTCTTGCCAGACGATTTTGTTTGGATAATGGACTTTCCACTTGATAAAGCTATAAAGGCAGCTGCTTCTTCTAGGCTTGCTCAATTGAAGTTGTCATGCCGAGGAATGGCCTGGTTTGCAGAGAAAAAACCAACTCCAAAGCCATGGTTCGATGGAAGACGGTTGGAGTCAGGAGAGAAGCTGGTTGTAGATGGAAACTGTTTCGTCTCTAAACGGTGGTGGTATAGAAACTTTCATGAACAGTTCTCATTGGCAGCCACTATAACCCAAAAACGATTTTTGAGTAGTATCGTCGGAAAAATGTCTGGAGAAATTTTTTCTCCGGGGGCGGTTGAGAAAAAAGCCTATATTAAACTGTTATTGAGACCTTATTTTACTGGGTATTATAAAATGTGGATACCCGCATTCCACTTTTGTGATCCAGATGTCGAAGGTGAAGGGAAAGCATATACTACCAAAGATATGTTGATCGAAGAAAATTATAAAATATATAACAAATTTATTAATAAAATCTCTTGAGGGTTATATGGAGCAAATTTTAGTATCTATAGGAGTCCCTACCTATAATCGTCCTGAAGAATTGAATCAATGTTTGACATTACTTCGGAAACAAACCCACTCTAATATAGAAATTATTGTTTCTGATAACTTATCTGACAAAAGCAAAGATGTTAGAGATGTAGTCGAAAGGCATCTTTCAGAAGATCCTAGAATCATATTTTTTAGGCAAGAAGAGAATATTGGCTCTATAGGTAATTTTCAGTTTGTTTTAACGAAGGCTAATGGAGATTACTTTATGTGGGCAGCTGATGATGATGAGCTAGAGCTTAATTATATTGAAAAACTATTGCCTGTTTTAGCTAAAAATAATAAGTATGGTTTTGTAGTTTCTGGCTACGATGTTGTTGATAAAATGAGTTATCCACAAATTAGAAGTGATTTTACTAAATATTTGCATGAAATTCCAGGTGACACACCTTATCAAAGACTAAAGAACTATATACTGCAACCAGACTACTGCGGTAAGTCGAAAATACTATGGTCGTTACACCGCACAGCATTAGTGCGTAACGCGTTCAAAGAGGTTTTTGTAGGTCTAGAGGTTAAAGAAGACACTACATGGGCAGAGCTGCCTGTTGAGTTTCGGCTGCTAGAAATGGCGAACTTAGCTGTAGTAGATGATGTGCTATTTCATGCAAACTTATTACCTTCATCAGAGGGCTTGAGGGCCGGGGCTCTATTTAATAACAGAGAAATTGAGGTATGTAGAAGAACTTTTTCAGCTTATAGGAGAGGCATAACCCAGTCTAAACAGCTAACCCAGGTACAAAGAATAGTGCTATTAATCTTATTGAAGAAGGAAGAGATAAGCTCTATTTTAAGAATGGTCCTTTATGGGATGATCAGGCGCTCATCACCTAAAACTGCTAGATTAATAAAAAAAGTTTGGATGAAGTTTGTGGGTGGAAAGTAAATGCTTTCTTTTTTAAGGACTGGCTTTTGGCTGGTTTTTTTGTCCAATTTGTCTAACGTTTTCAATTATCTACAGATGATTGTTGTATCTAGGTGGCTCTCGAAGCAAGATCTGTCTATTTTTTCTTCGGTAACAGCTACAGGAATTGTAATTACTTCTTTTCTGTCTGTCGTTCCGTCTCTATACGTTCTTGTAAATAGTGATACCTTTGTAGATGAAGTAGGCAAAGAGAAAAATCTAAAAGCACTGAACAAGCTAGCCTTATACGTCAGTGTTGTTTTCTTTTTGCTATTCTTTCTTTTATCTTTCTCAGTGAGTGGTTTTTTGAAAATTTCAACTCCGCTGCCTATGTTATTGTATTCTACTTGTTTACTAAATAGCCTGATTTTACAAATTTTTGTTGGCCATTGTCTATCGGAAGGTAGGTATAAACTTATTCAGATTCAAGTGCTCTTGCTTAGCTTTCTAAAGCTTTTATTTACTTTTTTTTCATTCTATTTTTTTGGAAATTTACTTGAAATTGTATTTTTCTCTGAGTTTTTTGCTACCTTACTATCAGTGTTTTTCTTGTATAAGGTTAATGGGTTTTCTGGTCTAGGAAGTGGAATAAAAGGTCTTAAAGTTTATATAAAACAATCTATTCCAGTATCGGCGACTCTATTTATAGGCGGCGCTCTATTATCAATAGATTTACTCCTAGCTAAACGATTTTTTTCAGAAAGTGATGCTGCAGACTATACTGTTGGATCTAACTTAGGAAAAATAGCTTTTTTTATATCTGGTGCTGTTAGTAGTATTGTTTTTGCTGCATCAAAGAAAAAGCTATCCCAAGGGCAGAATGCCACTGATATTCTGTTATTTTCTTGTTTTGTAGCATTTTTATGTGGAGGTGCTGTTTTTGTATCTTCTTTATTATTTCCAGAGTTCATAGTCTTAACTTTATTTGGAAAAAAATATATTTCTTCAATTGGTGTTTTTAAAGTCCTTTCTTTTTCAATGACGCTGCTGGCTGTTAATACAATTTTCTTTAACTATTTTTTAGCGAGAAAATTCTACTTTTTTATTAAGGTTCCTTTCTTTGTTCTTACTTTTATATTCCTTTATCCCTTTGTACTAGAGATTCCTGATGTTGAGGGGGTGGCTAGTTTGATCTTGTATTCTATGTTTTTTATATTGTTTATGAATATTTATTTTTATATAAAATTAATAGGAAATACTAAATGACATCGAAAGATAGCAAAACTTATATTTCTAAAAGCGGTGCTGTTATCCAATCTATTCCTTGGGATAGCGAGCTTTTCAGTGCTAACATTTTTAATGTTACTCTCGATGAGTCTAAAGTTAGTTATTCTTTCAATGAGATAGAAGAAATTGACTCTTTGCTCATGGATACGGAAGCTTCGCTTGCTACTGTCCGTGTGAGTCAGAGCGAAGTTCAGTTGATTCATTACTTAGAGAAAGTGGGGTTTAATTTCATTGAGGTGAGCTACCGGCCTAGTTTTGAATTGTCGAACTTAGGTCCCATTGATAGTGATATGTTCTTTATCAGTGAGTGTAGCAATTCAGAAGTGAAGAATATGGGAAGTGAGGTGATGGGGATGTTTGAGTATGGCCGTTATCACCAAGACCCTAACATCCTAAATCAAGATGCAAATATCAGATATAAGAACTGGCTATTCAACGCTATGAATAGTCTTCATCAAACAGTATTTAAAGCTACTAATTCTGAAGGCGATATAGTGGCATTTTTTGTAATCGAGCCACATAAAGACAATGAAGTTCACTTGTCGTTAGTTGGTGTTTTGAGTAGTTTTCGAGGGAAAGGGTTAGCCAAAACCATTTGGAAGAGCATGTGTAATTTTCTAAAAGAAGAAGGTTACCGCCTAGTATCTACGAGTATATCCTCTCACAATATTGCAATTTTTAACTTGTATGTTGCGTTAGGCTTCTCTTTTCCTAGCCCTGATGTAACACTGCATAAATGGTATAAATGAGTAGTCCTATCTGGCTATAATATGAGTTCATAGACTGATTTATTGATAATACGGAGAGATAGCGATTAACATTCCATTTAATAAAGCACCTGTTTTAGGGACTGAGCTGGCGTATATTCAACAAGCAATTGATAGCGCAAGCCTAGCAGGGGATGGTAATTTTTCGAGGAAATGTGAAGCACTACTGGAAAGCATAACTTTATCACAAAAAGTATTATTAATGCCTTCATGTACTGCTGCTTTGGAAGCTAGCGCCTTATTGGTTGATATACGGCCTGGTGATGAAGTTATCATGCCTAGTTATACCTTTGTCTCTACTGCTAATGCTTTCGCACTGCGTGGGGCGAAAGTTGTTTTTGTCGATATAGTGGAGAATACGATGAACATTTCTCCTGAAGCGATAAAACGGGCAATTACTTCTAAAACTAAAGCTATTGTGGTCGTCCATTATGCCGGTGTGGCATGTGATATGGATGAAATAATGCTTTTAGCAAGAGAGAATGATCTATTTGTGATTGAAGATGCCGCGCAAGCAATAGGTAGTCACTACAAAGGAAAAGCTCTAGGCACAATTGGACACCTTGGAGCTTATAGCTTCCATGAGACTAAAAACATTACGAGTGGTGGTGAAGGAGGGGCTCTTTTAATAAACACACCTTCGTTAGTCGAAAGAGCAGAAATAATTCGTGAGAAAGGCACAAATCGAAAGTCATTTCTACGAGGGAGTATTGATAAATACTCTTGGGTAGATATTGGTTCAAGTTTCCTGCCATCTGAGATACAAAGCGCTTATCTTTTCGCTCAGCTACAGTGTTTAGAACGAATAAACTCCGCTAGAGTTGAGTGTTGGGAGCTTTATTCTGAATTGTTATCGCCTCTCGAGAGTAGTGGACATATTAGGCTCCCTGTTATTCCTCCTGATTCTGGTAATAACGCTCATATGTTTTATATAAAGTGCCGATCAGTAGAGCAAAGAAGTGAACTCATTTCTTACATGAAAAGCAAAGGGGTGTTAGCGGTATTTCATTATGTACCTCTCCACTCTTCTAGCTTTGGCTTAAAAAATACGGATTTTTGTGGTGTTGATAGATATACAACAATTGAGAGTGAAAAATTAATAAGGTTGCCAATCTTTTATGGTCTGACTGTTGAGGAAACTCACTACATCTGTCAGCAAGTAATTGATTTTTATCAATAGGGAGATTTTAGTGGAAATTATTTCTCATAGAGGTTATTGGGTAGAAGCACATGAGAAAAATACATCTGATGCTTTTAGTCGTTCATTTTCGTTAGGCTTTGGGACCGAAACGGATTTGAGAGATGCTAATGGTCAAATAGTTATTAGCCATGATATACCTAGTGGTGAGGAAATGAAGTTTTCTGACCTTCTACAACTATACAATGCTAAACAGTGCTCGGCTACTCTTGCTCTTAACATCAAAGCAGATGGCCTTCAGGACAAGGTAGTAGATGAGCTAAAACGATTCAATATCAGCAACTACTTTGTCTTTGATATGTCGGTACCAGATGCACTTGTTTCTATTCGCGCTGGTTTGAATTGTTATGCCCGATTTAGTGAGTATGAACCAGAATCTTGTCTCTGGAAGCTTGTCAGAGGTATATGGTATGACAGCTTTGATGGAGGTTCATTTGAACCTGATTTAGTAGAAAAACTGATTCTTGAAGGTAAAGAGGTTTGCATAGTCTCCTCTGAGTTGCATGGACGAGATCACATGCAACTGTGGCAAGAAATCAATTGCTTAAGTGATGAAACTCTTGCCTCCGAAAGATTGATTCTCTGTACCGATATCCCAGAAATTGCTAGAGATTACTTTAAATGAAAACAAAAATTAAAGCTGTGATTTTTGATATGGATGGTGTCCTCATTGATGCAAAAGATTGGCACTACGATGCATTGAATAAGGCTTTATCTATTTTTGGTCTTGAAATTAATAGATATGACCATTTAGTGACTTTTGATGGCTTATCTACTAGCCAAAAACTTAAAATTCTTTCGAAAACACATGTCTTACCTACTTCGCTTCATGAGTTTATTAACGAAATGAAGCAACAATACACAATGGATATAACGTATCAGCTTTGCAAGCCTACGTTTAATCACCAGTTCGCATTGTCAAAGCTAAAACATGAAGGCTACCATCTCGCGGTTGCATCTAACTCTATTAGAAACACTGTAAAGGTAATGATGGAAAGGTCATGCTTGATGAACTATCTTAACTTCTATCTTTCAAATCAAGATGTATCCAAAGGGAAGCCAGACCCAGAAATATATAATCTGGCTATTTCTCAACTGGGGCTATCTCCTGATCAATGTGTAGTTGTAGAGGACAATGAAAATGGGATTCGGGCAGCGCAGGCTTCTGGGGCGCATGTACTAAAAGTTGAATCTGTGCATGATGTTACTTATCAGAATATTAAAAATTTCATTGATGAGGTCGAGTCAGAAAGATGAATATTTTAATTCCTCTTGCAGGAGAAAAAACGTTTAAGGCCAATGAAAGTAACGCTTTCCCGAAAATATTGAGTGAGGTAGATGGGAGGTTGCTTATAGATAGAGCAGCTGAGCCATATATTGCTCTTGATATGCCTAAAAAGATAATAGTAGCTCTTCCTAAAAATGAATCAAAAAAGTTTCGATTGGATAAAGTTTTAAAGCTTCTAAGCCCAGATATTGAAACTTGTCATATTAATAGCCAAACTCGCGGCACTGCATGCTCGGCACTATTAGCAATTGAGCATCTTAATCTTGACGAGCCACTCATTGTATCTAGTTTTGAACAAGTTCTGGACTTCAGTTTAATGCCATATTTAAAGGCGTTCTTGGATGAGAAAGTTGATGCAGGAGTTCTTACTTTCGATGCGATTCACCCTAAATGGTCCTACGTCAACTTTGATAGTGACTTCAATGTATTTCAAGTGGCAGAAAAGACTCCGATAAGTAGAAATGCAGTTGCAGGTTTTTATTTTTTTAAAAAAGCATCTCTGTTCATTGAGTCTGCCAAGAGTATGATTCGAAAGGATGAAAAAACTAATGGATTATTTTACATAGCTCCTGTCATTAATGAAATTATTCTTAACGATGGTACAGTTAGAGCGATTCCAATCAATAAAGAGTGTTATTTTCATATTAATGATGAGCATGCTTTGGAAAATTATGAAGAGATTGCAGCGAATAAAGTTAGGAGGTTGAATAATATGGTAAAACTAAGAACAGAGGAATATGTTAAAGCATTTAACGATAAAAATATTCAAGAGGTGGCTACATTCTTTTCAGAGGATTTTGTATTAATTGATCCTGCTAAAAAGGTCTCAGGTAAGAGCAATGTTGTCGATTATATTAAAGGGATTTTTAACTCAGTTAAAAATCTATCGTTTGTAGCTAAGGATATTATTTCTAGTAGTCGGCAAAGTGTTATTGAGTTCGAATTGAAACTAGATGAAGTTACTTTAATTGGTACCGATGTAATTCGTTGGAACGATGATGGCTTAATGATATCAATGGATGCATATCTTTATGAAAAAAATGACGAGTTATAAGCTTGATAGTTTTGTGAGGGGATGGATTGTTGGAGGTTTCGAGCCAACACTTTTCAAAACCACAGATGTAGAGGTAGCTATTCAAAGTTTTAAAAAAGGGGATAAAGAAAGCTCTCATTGCCATAAAATAGCAACAGAAATTACTGCAATAGTTAATGGGAAAGCTAGAATGAATGGGACTATTGTGGCAGAAGGCGAGATAGTTAAAATTGAACCTGGCACTTTTACTGACTTTGAGGCTTTAGAGGATACAACGACTGTTGTTGTTAAGCTACCTGGAGCATTAAACGATAAGTATTTAGCGGAGGAAGCATAATGCTAAATATAGTAGTTCCTATGGCTGGGCGAGGTAGTAGATTTGCAAGAGAAGGTTATGATAGGCCAAAGCCATTAATTGATGTAAATGGCAAACATATGATTGAGGTGGTCATTAATAATTTAATGCCTAAACAGCCACATAGATTTATTTTTATTTGTCAGAACCAGCATATCCAAGATTATAAATTAGAATCTGTCTTTTCGAATAGCTGTTCGGATTTTGCCGTTATTGGTATTGATGGTATTACTGATGGCGCTGCTATTACAGTCATGAAGGCGCGTGAACTTATTGACAATGAAAACCCTTTAATGATCGCCAATTCAGATCAATGGGTCGACATGGATATAAACGAGTACTTGGACGATATGCGCGATAGAGAGCTTGATGGCTCTATGTTAACAATGAAAGCGACAGATCCAAAATGGTCCTATGCTAAGGTCGGGTCAAATGGTTTTGTGACAGAAGTGGTCGAGAAAGTCGTGGTTTCTGATGAAGCAACAGTTGGTGTTTACAACTTTAAGACAGGTTCGGCTTTCTGTAAGTATGCTGACGAGATGATACATAAAAACATAAGGAGTAATGGAGAGTTTTATGTTGCTCCTGTCTATACATATTTGGCTGATAATGGTGGTAAAATAGGTGTTTATAACATTGGTTCTGAATCAGAGGGGATGTACGGACTAGGTATACCGTCTGATTTAGAATATTTTTTATGTCATGAAGTGCTTGATCGAGCAACGAAATTTTAATTTATGGAGAGTTTAATGAAGACAGCGGTTATTACAGGTATTACCGGCCAAGATGCTGCTTACTTAGCGGAATTACTTTTAGAAAAAGGCTACATCGTATATGGTACCTACCGTCGTACAAGTTCTGTTAACTTTTGGCGCATAGAAGAGCTTGGTATCCAAAATAACCCAAACCTTCATCTTGTTGAGTATGATCTGACTGATTTGTCTTCAAGTATTCGGCTTCTACAAGAAGCCCAGCCAGATGAAGTATATAACTTAGCTGCTCAAAGCTTTGTTGGTGTATCGTTTGATCAGCCGTTAACTACTGCGGAAATTACGGGAATTGGCCCAGTTAACTTACTTGAAGCAATTCGGATTGTTAACCCTAAAATTCGTTTTTATCAAGCATCAACTTCTGAGATGTTTGGTAAGGTTCAAGAAATACCGCAGCGAGAATCTACTCCATTCTATCCACGAAGCCCTTATGGTGTAGCAAAGCTTTATGCACATTGGATGGTAATTAACTATCGCGAATCTTATGATATTTTTGCCACTAGCGGAATTTTGTTTAATCATGAATCCCCTTTACGTGGCCAAGAATTTGTTACGCGTAAAATTACTGATACGGTGGCTAAAATTAAGCTTGGGAAGCAAGATGTTCTGGAGCTCGGAAATATGGACGCAAAGCGCGATTGGGGCTTTGCAAAAGACTATGTAGAAGGAATGTGGCGAATGCTTCAAGCTGATAAGCCAGATACATATGTGCTTGCTACAAATCGAACGGAAACGGTTCGTGATTTTGTGACCATGGCCTTTAAAGCTGCTGACGTTGAGCTTGAATGGTCTGGCACAGAAGAGAATGAAACCGCTACAGATAAAGCAACAGGAAAAGTTGTTGTTAGAGTGAACCCTAAATTTTACCGTCCTGCCGAAGTAGACTTATTAATCGGAAATCCACAAAAAGCTAAAGATGAATTGGGCTGGGAGCCAACAACGACTCTTGAAGAACTATGTGCGATGATGGTTGAAGCAGACCTGCGTCGTAACGAACAAGGTTTCTCATTTTAGAAGTTAAGTTATGGTTACTAGGGCGGCTTTGCCGCCTTTATTTTTGTGTAAATGTTAAAGGCTCATATAATGAAAAAAGTTGCGATTACAGGTGCAAATGGTTTTACAGGCCGCTATGTCATTGCTGAGTTGAAAGCAAAGGGTTACCAAGTAATTGAAATAGTTAGGTCGAAAGCTTTTGAGTATCAAGTTGAGTGCGATTTATCTAACAAGGAAAAAGTTAAAAACTGTTTTCAAAAGTATCAGCCTGATTACATAATTCACTTAGCTGCTTTGTCGTTTGTTGGGCATGATGATCCTAGTGCTTTTTATGACGTGAACCTATTTGCAACTCTAAATATATTAGAGGCATGCGCAGAGCTTGAATTAGATGTTGCAAAAATCATTCTGTCTAGCAGTGCTAATGTGTATGGTAACCCTACAGTAGAAAAAATATCTGAAACGCAGCCAGCTTCACCAGTTAACCATTATGCAATGAGCAAGCTAGCAATGGAGCATATGTCGAAGCTGTGGTTTGACAAGTTACCTATTTTGATAACTAGGCCGTTCAATTATACAGGGGCTGGACAAGATATAAAATTTTTAGTGCCCAAAATTGTGAGTCATTTTAAGCGTGGCGAAAAGTCAATTGAACTTGGTAATATTGATGTATATCGCGACTTTAGTGATGTAAGAGACATTAGCCGTTATTATGTTCGGTTGTTAGAATCGAGCGCACACTCTGACATAGTAAACTTATGTTCAGGATCTGTTTATTCCCTATCTCATATTATAGAAGAGATGCAAGTTCTTGCAGGCTATAATATTTCTGTGAAAGTTAACCCCGACTTCGTTAGAAAAAATGAAATTAAAATACTCGGTGGGGATAACACGAAACTTAATTCATTAACTTCTGAAACAGTTAAATATAGCCTTCAAGAAACCTTAAAGGCAATGTTCTATGCCTAAACTGCGTATAGACCCTTCTTGGGAAGGAAAAGGAGGGATAGGCCGATTTTATTCGGAAGTAAGCTCTCGTTTAACTAAAGCTCATAAACTAAAGAAGGTTAAGTCTCCTGCCTCACCTTTAGTGACATTTTTTTATGCCTTTCAAAGCTTATTTTATAGCTCTAAAGATATCTTTTTATATTTTGGATATATTCCACCTTTTTTCTCTAAGCAAAAGTTTTATTTTGTCATATACGATCTTAATCATTTAGATGTCCCTTATAATTCTAGCCTTATAAAAAGGCTTTTTTATCGTTTAGTCATAAAGCCAGGTTGCTTTAAAGCAGAGAAGATTTTTACTATTTCAGAGTTTTCGAAACGAAGGATAGTGGAGTGGAGTGGCGTCCGTGAAAGCAAGGTCGTAAATGTTGGGTGTGGGGTTTCTGATATATTTTATAAGAATGAAAAAGCATATGAGCCTGGCTATGAATACATTTTTTGTCCTTCCAATAGAAAGAAGCACAAAAATGAAGAGAGGCTAATTCGGGCGTTTCATGAAGTATCAAAGAAAGTAGATATACATTTAATTTTTACTGGTCTTGTAACGTCAGAGCTCGATGAATTAATTAAGCAACACGACATTGCTGATAGGGTTCATTTTTTTGGCTATGCTACAGAGCAGCAACTTGCTGAATTGTATAAAGGGGCAAGGCTCATGGCTTTTCCATCACTTTATGAAGGCTTTGGGCTGCCAGTATTAGAAGCTGTAGCATCTGGTACACCTGTGCTTTCTTCAAATACAACTGCCCTTTCTGAAATATCTATGGGATTGGTTTCTTTTGTCACTCCTCATGATTTTAAAAGTATAGAAGAGAAAATAATGGAAATTCTAGTTACTCAAGAAGAGAGGCCTGCAAATCCCCCCGAGTTTAACTGCTCTTGGGAAGTGGTTTCATTCCTTATAGAAAAAGTAATAAAGCAATAAATAGATGTTTCTTACAATTATTGATGATAAGGCATACTATAGTGATTAATGATAAAAGTATTGGGAATTATAGGGACGGTTTTTATTTTCCTTTCTTAGATGGATTAAGGTTTATAGCGTTTTTTTGGGTTTTCTTAGGTCATTTACCTAGGTAATCCTCCCTTTTTTAACTTAGTTCAAAAGTAGAGGTTAAGCAGCCATTAGAGGTGGCTTACCTCCGTTGGCAGTATGTGGCCTTTCATAATTGTAAAACCACAGCCATTCTGTTGCATAGTCTTGGACTTCTTCAAGCGTATCAAATAGATGTTTGCTGACCCATCCGTATCTCGCTGTTCGATTGTAACGCTCAATATACGCATTTTGTTGAGGGTTACCTGGCTGAATATAGTTTATTCTGATGCCTTTCTTTTTTGCCCATTTAACGAACTCATGGCTAATGAACTCCGGACCGTTATCACAGCGAAGTGCTATAGGCTTCTTTCGCCACTCCAGTAGTTGATCCAGAACCCGAATCACTCTCTGTGACGGCAAGGAGAAGCCTGCTTCCATGGCTAATCCCTCACGTTTATAGTCGTCGATCACATTAAACAGACGGTACTTTCGTCCATCTGCCAGTTGGTCATGCATAAAGTCCATCGACCAGACTTGGTTCGGCTTTGTCGGTTCTTTTAGTGCTTCCGGCGCATTTCGCTTAAGCCGTCGTCTTGGGCGAATACGCAGGTTCAGAGCCAACTCACAGTAGATGCGATAAACGCGCTTATGATTCCAAGAGTGGCCCTTTGTATTGCGTAAGTAGTTGAAACACTGCCCAAAGCCCCAATCCGATTGCTCTACGGTCAGATTGACCAGTAGCTTTGCAATCTGTGTGTTTTCATCGCTGTTTTGGCTCTGATAACGATAGCAGGTTTCACTGATCGAAAAAGCCGAGCAAGCCAAACGAATGCTCACTATCCTAGTTGCCACAGCATCCAAAGCCATCATTCTTCGCTCAGATGGCTTTACCACTTCTTTGCCATGGCTTCCTGAATAATCTCAGCTTTTAAGCGTTCCTCAGCATACATCTTTTTAAGACGACGGTTTTCTTCTTCAAGCTCTTTCATTCGAGCCATTAGTGATGCATCCATACCACCGTATTTTGCTCGCCATTTGTAGAATGAAGCGGCACTCATTCCGTGCTCCCGACATAGTTCAGGAATCGTTGTGCCAGCTTCCGCTTGCTTCAAAATCGCCATGATCTGGCTATCGGTATAACGTGACTTTTTCATGCAGAACCTCCTGCGTTTAGATTACGAGAAAATTCTACTTTTGACTGCTGTTATTTTTCGGGGGGATTACCCTTAGCTTCGGAATGTATGTTTTTCATTCTACGGCTATAGAGCTGGCTGTAAAAATACCATCTCCTTCTTCTTTTATAAATCATAATGTATTTGTTGCTCTAATCTCATTTTTTCTCACCGTAGGGCTTGCATACTTTTCTTATGAACTCTATGAAAAAGTTTTTATGAAACTTAAATTGAAATTTAATTGAACCTCAATTTGATTATTATAAAAAAAGTCCTCTTAATATAGCTCACTTGGAAAGTGAGTTTTTATTATGAAATTAGGGCGTGAGCTTGAGTCTTACTGGAAAAGCATAATTTTAAATGGCATGGTGCTTCTTAGTTATTGGTAGTAATGGCACTTAAGGTTTAAAGTGCCATTACTTTAAAGTATTTAATTTACCATGTTTGTCTGGATAGATACCGAAATTAGGATCGAGAGTGCAGATAAAGGGATTTTCAACCGTTCAATAATTTTATATTGTTCCGTTTTTATTATGATGGTGATAGCTGTGATAATGAAAATAGGAGATAAGTAGATCATTAAGTCAATGTCGCTATAAAAGCCAAAATGAAAATTAACCATATATATAAAGCAAAAGTAGGCATTGCTACATAATAATAATGGGGAAATGCTATTGTCTCTTCTTAAGGTTCTAAATCCATCTATCGCCATAGCAATAACGAATAAAAGAAATAAAGGAAATGCAACAGATAAAATGTTTGCGCCTCTAGCTAAATATTCAACACTTGTGAAACTGACTCTTGATTCTTGTGGAATACTAAATATAATTGAGTGCTCCCCAACATTACCCATTATAATGGCTAGATCTAACTGCTTTAACAGTAGTACTGTTGCTAGTGATATTAATATGATTAGCCCGTAGATTACAAAGATGTCGTAGAATCTTTTCTTTAAGGCTAGTACTATGATGATAGCAGGAGATAAAACTAAGGCTCCCATATGACTGAATATAGAAAACGTAAAGCTGGCTGAGGCTATCAGTTTAGTTTTGCTATCTGTTTTTTGGCTTTGCCATAAGTCATATATTGTTTTAATTAATATCAATACTGCAGGAATTGCAAAAAAAATCACATCTCCATTACCTTGATATATTGTTAATACCCAAGGGGATGATATTACTATGCTTCGTGTTAATATTTTATTGTTTTTCTTATCGTTTGCTTGTTTTGATATCTCATCTATAATGCTAAGCATGAGATATATGCTAAATGACCCAATCAAAGGCTTTACTATATAACTCATCCATTGATATCCCCATTGGTAGTAAGCTTTAGCATATAAGCTTCCAAATACTTCAGATAACCAAAGGTTAGGCTGAACATCCGTTTGATACTGCCAGTTATCTCCTAAAGGTATAGTTTCTATTAAGATAAATAGTGGAAGTGCGCTTAAGGCTAAAATTATATTGCTATTTATTGATTTTTTCAAAAAGATTGATAGTAAAATGTAAGGTGTCATTAGTGAAATGATTTTTATTATTTTTTCGTATTCGACGATTAAGAAATTGTTTAGCCATAGTTTTCCTTCTTGAATTAAAAATGGATACAGTAATGCTTGGGAGATTATTATAAAAATAAAAAACAAAAAGTTTATTCTTATCAGGTTCTTTTTAATCATTGTAAAGTCTTTTATATGTTAGTTTTGTTGAATATAGGGGGTGGTAAAAGCTTGATAATTAGCATAATTAAGCCCCATTTATTAGGGGTATAAAGTACAGATTTTTTGTCTTGATCTGCTTTTACTATATCTCTAGCAACATCCTCAACTTTCGCAAGTCCAGTGTTTATCTCTAGGTTGGCTGTCATAGGGGTTGAGGTAGGCCCCGGCTTCACCAACAAAACGTTAACGTTTGTTTTATATAGTCTATGCTGCAAGCCTTGAGCATACCGTGTTACTAAGCCTTTTGCTGAGCCATATATATAGTTACTTTTACGGCCTCTATCTCCGGCAACAGAGCCAACGAGTATGATGTTTCCATAATCTTGCCTTTCCAATACTTTTACAAAGGCTTCCGCGAACAGCGTTGGTGAAATACCATTAATAAGTAGTGCTTGCTTAGCTTCGTGAATACTGTCTTGGCATTCGTATTGATTAGGTAGTGTTCCGTGGGCAATTAGAACTTTATCAATAGTGTGTTCTCTACCGATTTCTTCTGCTAGCTTGGAAATCTCGTGTTCATCATTGAAATTTATAACGACAGTCTTCGTTGTGCTATGAGGTGATCGAGCACCTAAATCTGTACCTACTTGATCTAGCTTTGCTTTGTTTCTGCCCACAAGTATAAAGTTTGCGGTTGTTTTAGCCCAAATTCTTGCGCAATGGATTGCCATTGCTGATGTGGCACCTATTATTACAATTGTTGGTACATCATTCATATTATTCTCCAAGAAGTCTGCGTGATAAAGCTGAGCTTATTCCTTTATCCCTGTATTTTAAAAAATGTTCTAGTTCTGGATAGCCTGATTCAAAAAGTGATTTAGGCATTCTTGCATCTTTTGCGCAATAAATTCTTCCTTTTGCTTCAGCAACTATGCTATCTAATTGACGAAATAGCCTTTCTGATTTTTCCCCTTTATTTGGGAAATCAAGTGCAAGAGTAACGCCTTTTTTAGGGAAGCTCATCATGCCTGCGGACGGAATGTCACCAAACACTTTTAGCACCGCAAGGAAAGATCCAGTACCTGATTGCTTGATAACTTTTAGCATTTCTTCTGTCGCAGCCTCGCTATCGCGAGACGGTATAACACTCTGATATTGATAAAACCCTTTTGGCCCGTAAATCCGGTTCCATTCATATAGGTTATCTAAAGGGTATGAAAATGGCTCATAATGGACCTTCTTTCTACCCTTTCTCATTTTCTGTAAATGAAAATATGTAAAGTTGAGAGGTCTCAAACTAAGTTTATTAATAAGTGAAACTGGAGGTGTGAATGCTATTGTTTTCGTAGTGCTCTCTTGTATTTGGCGGTTAACAGCTAATGACGGGGTTGCCCTCATGAAGATTCCACGATTACTTTTCCCACCTGTTGCGCAATCAATCCAAGATACTGTGTGCTCCCATTTAGCTTCAGAGTCAGTGGAGAGTTCAAAAAACTCTGCTAGGTTGCTATAGGGAATTGTCTCAGTTTCTAGATAAGGTCCTGAAACTTTTAATAGCTGAATCTCAGCTTCCACTATAATGCCTGTAAGCCCTAGACCACCGATAGTCGCCTGGAACCAGTCAGGTCGTTCTACTTGGCTGCACTTTATACGTTCCCCATCAGTTCTAAGTAATTCTATTGATCTAAGGTGGTGTCCAAACGTGCCGTGGATATGATGGTTTTTACCATGAACATCATTTGCAATTGCTCCCCCGACACTGATTAATTGAGTGCCAGGGGTCACGGCTAGTAACCATCCATATTTAATCGCAATCTGCTGTATGTCCTTTAGCAATACACCTGGTTCACAGCGGATGATCCCATTTTTAGTATCGAAATAAAGAAAGTTGTCCAAGTAATCTGTCATGAAAAGTACCCCATATGGGTTCAGGGCGATATCTCCATAACTTTTTCCTTTCCCGTGTATGCATAAGGGTTCTTTCATTCCAGCCAATAACTCATCAATAGAGGTGGAATTATCTGGTATTACCTGAGAATGAGGGGCATTAATTATCTGCCCCCAGGAAGTTACTTTTTTCATATTTATGCTGCTTTAATAAAAACATATTTTTTGTCTAGCCAGTACTTTATAAGGTACCCAATGGAAAGGCCAATTGCCCCGCCCAAATAACGCATACCGTCACTATTAAAAAATAGATGGAAGGCATACTCAATGCCCCAAAATATTACGGTGGTGAAAACACCCATGCCTGAATATAAAATAAATAGCTTGCCGTCATGTTTAATGCTTTCGGATTCAAACTCAAATATATGTTTTTTTTCTAATGCATATTTAATGGGCAAACCAGCTGCAGTGCCTATAAAAATTGATATTGGAATTGAATAAGGGCCATTGTAAATCCAAATGCTTAACGCTTGAGTGCTAAGGTTTGCTGCTGTGGCAATGGCTGCAAATATTACATATAGAAAAGTGATTCTAGCAGCTTTGTTCACAATGTCACTCCAGCCAAAACAAATACTAGAACAAACAAAGTACCAACTAGCCAGCTCGGTTTATCTTTAATCGCAAAAACAATTGGGTCATCGTGCATTTCTCCTCTGTGGGTAATTAGCCAAGCTCGTGATATCCAGTAGACCAATATTGGGCAGGCCGCCCATAAGAACTGTGTATTTGAATACATGTGAGCTGTATTAGGGTCCTGAATATATAGCGCAAATACGAGTACAGAAATATATCCAGAAGAAGTGCCCATTGCAGATACGGCTTCCAAGTCTTCCTGTAAATAGCCACGCCCTCTCAGCCTTTCCTTGCCTATCTCACGAGCTGTTTTGAGCTCGCTATAGCGTTTTATTAATGCTAATGAAAAAAATATAAATATAGAAAATGCAAGCAGCCAATAAGAGGGTATTGTTGCTGTTGCTGTTGCGCCAGCGATTATTCTGATTGTATAAAGCATCGCTAAGGTAATAACATCAATAATAGCTTTGCGTTTAAGAGTAAAAGAATAAGCTAGGGTGAGCGTATAATACGATACTAAACTTATAAAGAAAGCAAATGGTAAAAGCATTAAAGACAAGAGTAAGGCGGCAATGAGTAAACAGGGCCATGTTAGCCAGCCATGAACTAATGATAAGTCTCCTGAAGCAAATGGGCGCTTGCGCTTACTATGATGGTGTCGATCATCTTGTACATCCACTAGGTCGTTCAAAATGTAAACACTAGAAGCGGTTAACCCAAAGGCTAGAAAAGCTAGCAAGGTTATGATCACGCTGTTCAGGTCTGTAATTGAGTGGGCGGCCAGAAGTGGGACGAAAATAAGTAAATTTTTTATCCACTGGTGTAATCTTATTGCTTTTATAAAAATTTCTATCCGTGATGAACGGTTTGCCTTGAAAACATGGCCTAACGTACTGACTTTCTTAATATCATTTATTAGTCCTTTTGATGTTCCAACAAGGTGAGATACGTTAGCTGATTCCCAAACAGGTAGATCAGCATGACAATCTCCAACGTAGTCATAGCCTTTCTCACCGTAAAGCTTAATAAGTGTGTCTGCTTTATTTTGTCCTCTAAGGTTGGTTTCTTTATCTGTCGCGAGTACTAAGTCAAACAGCTTTAAATGCTTGGCTACTTGCTCGGCAAAGATATGATGGCTAGCTGTAGCAAGTACAATTTCTCGTCCGTTACTTTTCTCATCTTGTAACCAGTTAAGTAACTCATCATTATAGGGCAGAGTAGATGCATCGACCCCAGTGCGCTCAGATAGTTCGTCCTTAAGTGTGCTTTTGCCAGACAATAGCCACTTTAATAGTAGAGGTGCTTTTTCAGGAGACGAACAAATGAAACTGTTAGCGTTTTCATATAGAATATCTGTTTTGATTAGAGTTCCATCTAAATCAACAATTAACGGTTGCTTAAGCAAGTTCGCTCCTAGTAGCTTTATTAAAGGGTCTTATATGAATATAGGTATTATCTACTAGTTTTATGAACGAGTCATTGTGTGTCGGAATAAAAAATTATGATGTTGGGAATTCGAGATTTGAACTATGAAAATTGCTATTGTGCATGAATGGTTCGTAACACCTGGTGGGGCTGAGCAAGTTGTTCGTGCGATACTTGAAATTTATCCTGATGCCGATGTTTTTGCGGTTGTGGATTTTTTCGACTCCGAGAATAGATATAAATATTTAAAGGGTAAGAAAGTCAAAACAACATTTATTCAGAAACTACCTTTTGCCAAAAAAAAATACCGGAATTATTTGCCATTAATGCCTTTTGCTATCGAGCAAATAGATGTTTCAGATTATGATCTAGTCATCAGTAGTAGTCACGCAGTTGCAAAAGGAATAATAACATCTCCAAATCAGTTGCATGTTTGCTATTGTTACTCTCCCATTAGGTATGCATGGGATTTAAAATTTGAATATCTAAGTGAGTCCCATTTAACTAAAGGCATTAAATCTTTATTTGCAAGGTATTTTTTGCATAAAATAAAAGCCTGGGACTATGTAGTTAGCCAAAATGTTGATCACTTTATTGCAATCAGTCACTTTATTCAGAAACGTATTAGTAAGTTTTACCGAAGAGACTCCGAAGTAATTTTTCCTAATGTCACTGTGAATGACTTCACTCTACAGACAAAAAAAGAAGATTTTTATTTTACTGCATCTCGTTTAGTGCCATATAAACGAGTCGCTATGATTGCTCAAGCTTTTTCTCGAATGCCTAGTAAGAAGTTAGTAATTATTGGCGATGGTCCCGAAAAAGATAAAGTCGAAAGTATAGCAAACAATCATGCTAATATCGTATTTATGGGCTACCAAGAATTCTCGGTTTTAAAAGAACATATGATGAAAGCCAAGGCTTTTATTTTTGCTGCTGAAGAAGACTTCGGGATAGTACCCCTGGAAGCTCAAGCTTGTGGTACTCCTGTTATTGCATTTGGGAAAGGAGGCGTATTAGACACAGTTGTAGACGGTAAGACAGGCTTTTATTTCCACGAACAAACTGTTGATTCCCTTATTGAAGCTATAGAGACATTTGAGTCCAGATCATCTCAACTGCTTAGCCCTGAGATCATAAAAAAGCATGCCGATGGCTTTTCTGAAGAAATTTTTAAAAAGAAATTTTCCACAATGATAAAAGAAAAGTGCATAGAAAAAGGCTTTGATATAGGGAGACTTTAGCCAGCACCTCCTTTATGCCGACAAAACAAAGTGAGGTGTTACTGGGGAAGTAGATAACAAGTTCTTTTAGACTTTAAAAGCTATCTAAAATTTTTATCGAACTAGCTTATTGCTCAGACTTTTCCGAAATATACAGACTTTACCCTGAATTCTTATGAATAAAACCTTTCCAGAAAGTCAGAATAATGATCTTAATATCGAGCCAGAGCGACCAATTTTCAATGTAGTAAAGGTCGTGCTCGACGCGCTTTTTCAAATCTGTATCCCCGCGCCAACCATTTACTTGCGCCCAGCCTGTAATTCCTGCTTTCACTGTGTGTTTTTGCATATAGCCAGGTATCTCTTTTTTAAACTGCTCTACAAATACAGTGCGCTCAGGGCGAGGACCCACAATAGACATGTCACCTTTTAGTACGTTTATGAATTGAGGCAGTTCATCTAGGCTGGTTTTACGAATAAAAGCCCCGAATTTGGTAACGGACATACTTTTAGCGCCTCCCCATTGCACACCGTCTTTTTCACTGTCTACGGCCATGGAGCGAAATTTCAGCATATTGAAGGTTCGACCGTTCCAGCTTACTCGCTCTTGGCGATAGAACACTGGTCCAGGAGAAGATAGCTTCACGCCTATAGCTAGTGAAAGAAGAATAGGGCTGATCATCAGCAGAATAATGCTGGCTAGAACTTTGTCTTCTAGCTCTTTTAAAAAACGATTTTTACCTTCTAGCATGTGTGATGTAGACAAGTTAATCACAGGTAGGCCCGCAACCTCTGTTAAAGAGTGATTAAGGAGCTGGAAGCCAAAAATATCTGGTACCATTCGAATGGTTACCGCGCTGGTAGCCAATGCTGATTGTACTTTTTCCATACGTTTTACTTCGCTAAGAGGTAGAGCGATCCATACTTGGTCTGTTTGGTGCTCTTTTACTATTCTATCTATATCCTCAATGGTGCCCATTATAGGTAGCTCTTTCACTAATGCTTTTTTGTATTTAGCAGGCGTATCTGTGATGAACCCTTGTATCTCTAAACCAAATTCAGGGCTTAATATTAACTTGCTGGCCACATTTTGGCCTAGTTCATCATCTCCAATAATAATGACTCGACGAATATTAAATCCTTTAGCTCGAAGGGCGCCAAGGGTTTTCCTGAGGATAAGTCGGTAAGTTAAAATTGTACCAGTTGAGCTAATAAGCCAAGTCATTACCCAAATACGTGAAAATAGCTCTGACGACTGTGTGACAAATGCGCTGATTATGAGCAAGAGAAAGGTTGTTGAAGTTGCGCTAATAACACATTGAATTTCACTTGTGAATGATGCCCCCCGCCAAGCTCGATAGGCCCCAAAAGAAGAGAGACTAATCGCACATATCAATACTCCTAGCATAAGAACATTTTTATAGGCTAAAGGTAATTCAAAGTGCTCAAAGCGTAGCCAGTGGCTTATTAAGCCACTGGTAATTATAAAGAATAAATCAAGTACACGCAGTGATATGGCAATAGAAGCACTGTGTTCTTTTAAAGATAATCCTGGTTTCACTTAAGTCTCATTCTACAAAAATTACAATGCTCCCTATAATATCAGCATTTTAGTTATCTTCTATGCTAATTTGGTGCATAATTGATAGGCGCTGTGGGAGCGCATGAGAGAAAACGGTTTTATATGTTAAGAAATTATTTTTCAGCCTTACTTTGGCTGCTGGTTTCCTTAACCTTCGCTTTGAGTCTTAGCGTGCCAAATGGTTATGGCCTACCAACAGGGTTGTTGTTTTTAAGTTCTGCCAGTTTGTTGTATTTAAGACCAAAATGGTCTGATTTGGATGGCGATGATAAGCGGCTATTTTTTGTCTTTTTAGCCTTTGGCTTAAGCATGTTTTGCTTTGTCTATCTAGACGGCTGGTTTACTCGAGAGCTAGATCGGCCTTCTCGGTTTATTCTTGTGCTTCCTGTATTGCTGTTATTGTTACATTCTCATAACCATAAAGAGTGGTTATGGTATGGGCTTATATTTGGTGCTATCAGCGCCTTTATCCTGGCTTTTTATGAAAAGTTTGTACTGGGGTTCGATCGAGCTCATGGCAGTGAATACCCCATAATGTTTGGTAATACAGGCATGATGATGGGGCTTTTATGCCTAGCCGGTGCTATGTATTTTTATGCCGAAAAACGCTTGCTCTGGGTGGTCTTGGCGGTGCTTGCTGCTATTTGTGGTATTGGAACCTCTTTCTTATCGGGCTCCCGTGGTGGTTGGGTTGCTCTTCCTCTGATTGGTTGTTTTATTCTTTGGCATAGTCGCCATTTGTTGACCCCTAAAGTCTGTATGGGGTCGTTTGTAAGTGCTGTTTTGCTAGTGGTGGTGGTAATTGCTACACCGCAAACAGGAGTGAAGAAAAAGATTGATCAAACCATGGTGAGTTTGTCCCATTACAGTAGTGGTGCGAACACAGCAACGTCATTAGGCATGCGTTTTGATATGTGGAAAACGGCCTTTCAGCTCTTTCAAGAGGCGCCAGCTTTCGGTGTAGGTGAATATGGCGGGCAAATAGAGAAGCGTCGTTTGATTGATCAAGGGTTAATCCCTGCCGAAATGATCAAATTTAAACATGCTCACAATGAATTCTTTAATGCCTTGTCGCAACGAGGCCTAGTTGGCTTGGCCTTTTTATTGGCGGTGTATTTGATTCCGATGCGTTTGTTCATTAAGAAAATGAAACTTTATGAACACAATTGGCGGGTGAAATCCTATGCCATGGCGGGGGCCTTGGTTCCCATGTGTTACATCGATTTTGGATTGTCCCAAGTGATGTTCGCCCACAACATTGGGGTAATGTTATTTGCTTTTCCCATTGTGTATTTTTGGGCCGCCACCAGATGGGCAGAAAGAGAAGAAAACCAAAAAACGTAATGAACCCATGGAGACACCACCCCCATTGAAATCATGCGATGCCAATTGTAGGGCGCCGTTAGGCCGCAGGCCGTAATGCGCCGTTGGGTGCGCAGCGCCCATGATTCAACCAAATTGCATCGGGCTTATACGAGGGCTTCGCCCTCGGCGTCAGATTCGCTTCGCGAACCATGACCTACAAATTGCCCAAATTCCATTGGTGTCATGCGCCATTGTGTGCCACACCCACGATTAAACCAAACTCCATTGAAATCATGCGCCGTCAATTGTAATGCGCCGTTGGTTGCGCAGCGACCATGATTGAACCAAATTGCATTGGTGTAACACGAAGGCTGCACCCTCGGCTGTAGGGCGCCGTTAGGCCGAAGGCCGTAATGCGCCGATGGGTGCGCAGCGCCCATGATTCAACCAAATTGCATCGGGCTTATACGAGGGCTTCGCCCTCGGCGTCAGATTCGCTTCGCGAACCATGACCTACAAATTGCCCAAATTCCATTGGTGTCATGCACCATTGTGTGCCGCACCCACGATTAAACCAAATTCCATTGAAATCATGTGCCGTCAATTGTAGGGCGCCGTTAGGCCGGAGGCCGTAATGCGCCGTTGGTTGCGCAGCGACCATGAATAAAACAAATTACATTGGTGTAACACGAGGGCTTCGCCCTCGGCGTCAGATTCGCTTCGCGAACCGTGACCTACGCATCAACATGCAATTTTTCGATTAAACACAATGCCCCGTCAATTTGTAATGCGCCGTTGGGTGCGAAGCGCCCATGATTCAACCAAATTGCATCGGGCTTATACGAGGGCTTCGCCCTCGGCGTCAGATTCGCTTCGCGAACCGTGACCTACCCATCAACATGCAATTTTTCGATTAAACACAATGCCCCGTCAATTTGTAACGCGCCGTTGGGTGCGAAGCGCCCATGCTTGAATGAAATTTCGTGGGAGATACAAGGGATTCGTAAACCGCAACCAATCTATGCTGGTTGCGGTTTGGGGAGGTTATTCTTCTGTTGCTGCTGGAGCTTCGATGCTGTGCAGTTCAACAACGAATTTAAGTGGAGAGTTTGGTGGAATCGGGCCTGTGCCACCTGGGCCGTAGGCTAGGTCAGATGGGATGTAAAGTTCGTATTTAGAACCTACACTCATCAACTGAAGACCTTCTGTCCAACCTGGAATCACTTGGTTCAATGGGAAGGTAATGCTTTCACCACGGCTGTATGAGCTATCGAACTCTGTGCCGTCCATTAATGTTCCAGCGTAATCTACTTCTACTGTGTCTGTTGCCGCAGGTTTTTCACCTTCACCTTCGGTAATGACTTTATACATTAAGCCGGATTCAGTTTTCTTCACGCCGTCTTGCTTGGCGATGTCTGCAAACCAAGCGTCCGCTTTTTCTTGCTGTTCAGCAGCTAGCTTTTCTTGCTCAGCCTGCGCTTTCGCTACTTGTTCTTGCTGGTAGTTTTGAATGGAAGTTTGCATTTCCTCTGTTGTGAGTAGAGGCTCACTACCTGCAAATGCGTCTTTAAAGCCGGCAATAAATGTTTCCATGTCTAGCTCACTAAAGTCAGTTGCCATGCGGCCGCCGAACATAGAGCCTATGCTGTAGCCAAGTTTTTGTTCTTTTGTATCAAGTGACACGCTGTCGTCTGCGTACACAGCCGATACAGAAGAGATCATCAGTGCCGCAATAAGAGTTTTTTTCATAAAAACGTTCCATTCAATTGTGTGTTGATCATTTTCGCTATCAAAGCATGTATGACAGGATAAGATGTATATGGGGATAAGCAACGTAGAATCAAGGATATACGTCTTGTACTTTGCCAAATCAGATCCGTTGATACTGTTCTAACATAAGCGGTAGCACGAATGCCAATCTTATGTTTTTACATTTATCAAAGTGACCCCTTCACCTGCACACTTTGTTTGAGTTTCAAAAGATTGATTGGTTCAGCAAAGTACAAGACATATTTGAATAATACGCCCAGAATTTGCTGTGCGGCAAAGGGCTTTACACAATGATGACGGTGTTTTTCAAAGCGAGGTCAAAGGTGTTGTTCATTTACAAAAAAATGACGGAAGAAATCAATATTAAAGCTCTTCTCAGCACCGTTAGGCCCCAAAACCCATAAAGAGCGGGATAAGAATAGGCACTAATATGCTCATGATAAAGCCACTAGCAATGCACACAGGAATAATCTCAGCGCCATGAAATTTACCCAACATAGGTAGGGTGAAGTCCATGGCAGTCGCACCGGAATAACCAACGGAAAGGTGGCTATTCACCCTTGCTAAAAACGGAATAATACTAAGGGCGATGATTTCACGGCCTAGGTCGAGTAAGAAGGCGGTCGTGCCAAGCACTGGGTCTCCGAGGCCTGTAATTAATATGCCTGATAAACTATACCAGCCAAAACCTGATACCACAGCCAAACCATGGTACCAGTCTAAGCCCAGTAGCAAGCTGCCCAGCCAGCCAGATAACAAGGTTGCAAAAATGGTAACGCTGGCAATAATCACGCCTTGGCTGTTCAGAAATAATTTTCGTAACCGGTAGTTACCTTGTCGTAACTGACAGCCAACTAAAAAGAGCAGCACATACAATAGCCCCGTGACAATTTCGTCTACATGGCCTGCCCAGTCTTTTCCCCAAAAGCCCAATACAATTCCAGCCACAACCCAGGCCAGAGTTTTTACGGCTTCCAGTAATACGTTGCTGTGACTTTCTACTTGCGTATTTTGGTCTGCATGGTGGCCTTTAAAGCGCTTACCGCTTAACCACAATAAACCTAAACTGATCGCGCTAAGAAGTAGCAATAATATCAAGGCTTGGTAACCCGCAATAAGGAGCTTATCGAACAGGTTATCAAGGGCTCCTAGGCTAAAGCCGATCAAGCCTAAAATAATGTACACCAGTTGTTCTAGGCCGGTAGCAACTCGCTTTGGGGTGAAAAAACCTAGATTGATCCAGTAACCTAGTAGTAGGGCGAGTAGTAAGGGGCCAAGGGTGGCAAGTATGGTCATTAGGTGAATTTTCCTTTTTGTTTCGTGAAGCGGCGGTGTTTTATGTTTTCGCTTGCTTATCCTCAATCTGAGCGGTGCATTATACGCCACTAAGTGATAGATTACCGAGCCTTAATAGGCTCGTGTCGAAAATGGATAGAAGTGGGTCTCTAAAGATTAAATAATGGAAATCAACGTGATAACTCGGACATTCAAACATAAGGCGGTGTGCCATGGCTAAGTCACAGTCACCGTTAAAAGAAATTCTTCATCTTCTCTTTCCTATGGTGCTTACCATTACACTTGAGCTATCGATCAGCGTGGTCGATACCATAATGCTGGGTCATTATAGTAGCCAGCATTTGGCAGCAGTGGGGTTAGCTTCTAGTTTATGGTTACCAATAGGTTGCTTTATGATAGGTGTGACCTTTGGACTCACACCTTTGGTGACCCGCCACTTACATGGGCGTCAGCCTAAGTTGATTAACCTTTACATGTCACAATCGGTAGGCTTGTGTGTCATGGTTGGCATCATCGCGAGCGTGCTAACAGCAACGCTGTTACCGTATTTTGCTACCTTAATGACAGAGCCTGGTGAGACTCGCGATGTCACCATTACTTATTTGTATTTAATTGCGCCAGCTTTGCCAATGTTAGGCTTATTAACAGCCTATAAAAACTTATTTGAAGCCGCAGGCAGGCCGCGAATCCCGTTGGCGATAGCAACAATCGGCCTTATGTTAAACATTGGCTTTAATTACGTTTTAATCTACGGCAAGTTGGGTTTACCCGATTTGGGAGCAAAAGGTGCGGCCATTGCTTCTTGTATGTCTTTGTATTTAGCTGTGCTGTTTTTCTTTGTATACGACAGATACATTAATAGTCGGCCTTTGTTTACCAAGCTAGTTTGGCGCTACACGCGGCGCATTTCTATTTTGTTAGGGGTAGGGGCTCCCGCTGGTTTTGCTTTCTCTTTTGAAATTGGTTTGTTTTCTTCCATGACCTGGTTGATCTCTTCGTTCGGGGATTTAGCGCTTGGTGCTGGTCAGATCGTTATGTCTTACAGCTCCTTGTTGTTTACGCCTCTTATGGCAATGAGTGCAGTAAGCGCCATTGTGGTTGCGAAAACCATGGCGAAAGAAGGTATATCAGGCGTGCGCCAGCGCATGCGTATTATTATTGGCTTAGGCTTTGCTTATGTTAGCTTGTGTTTTTGTGTGACGCAGGCCCTTCACGACTTTATTCCATACATTTACACCAGCCATGAAGACGTTGCGTTATTGGCGGCCAGTTTATTGGTGATTTCGGCCTGTTATCAGTTCCCAGATATGGTTCAAACCGTTTATACCGGAGCATTACGTGGCATTCGCGATACGCGCGCATCAATGTATGCCTTTGGTGTTTCCTTGTTTGGTTTAAGCATGCCGTTGGGCTTTTGGTTGTCTCATTACAGCCCCTGGTCAGAGAGCTTGTCGTTAAGGGGGTTCTACATTGGTTTAGGGCTCGGGTTATTATTGCTGTCGGTAATTTTGGTTACGCGATTTTATTATTTATTGAATCGATACAAAGACAAACCACAAAGTGGGTTGGTGTCTTAAGGTTGCGAATTTAAATTGCGGGTAGATCATGGTTCGCGCAACGAATTTGACGTCGAGGGTGTAGCCCTCGTGTACCCCCGATATAATTTGGTTCGATCATGGGTGCTGCGCACCCAACGGCGCATGGTTTCAATGGGATTTGGTTCAACCATGGGTGCTGCGCACCCAACGGCGCATTACGGCCTGCGGCCTAACGGCGCCCTACGATTGGACGATTTGATGATTCGATGTTGCCATGCAACGGCGCATTACGGCCTGCGGCCTAACGGCGCCCTACGATTGGACGATTTGATGATCCCATGTATACGGCCTTCGGTCTCACGGTGCCCTGCACTTGGAGGTCTTCAATTTGATATGGTGTTGATGAGTTGGTCTATGTTCATATGCTTTTCGACGCTATCGGCTAGGCGGTCAATTTCTTGGTTACGATATTGCTCGTAATCGAATATTTCGCTCGTTTCTGTGCCTGTCCATGTAAGCAAGGCTTGTAATGCGTCTGGATGATCAAATAGGCCGTGTAGGTAGGTACCTATGATTTGCCCATCTTCAGATTGATAACCATCGGTGTGGCCATTATCTAATTCGGCAAAAGCGTTAATTGTCTGGTGGAAGTGAGGTATACCAGAATGAATTTCATAGCCTGTTAGTGCGTGTTTTTTGCCTTGTATGTGAAAATGCCCTTCACATCGTTTCAATTGTTTTTCTTTGTCTAACACTGTGGTCATTGGAATGTAGCCAAAGCCTGGACTATTGGTGTTAGCTTGTTGATTTTCAAGCCCTAATGGGTCTTCCAGGCGTTCCCCTAACATTTGAAAGCCACCGCAAATCCCTATGATTTTTCCGCCATATCTAAGGTGCCTGTCCAAGTAATGGGCCCAGCCTTGTTGGCGAAGAAAAGCAAGGTCACTCTGTACGCTTTTGCTGCCAGGAAGTATCACAAGGTCGGCAGGAGGAATGGTTTGATTCGCTCCCACAAGGGTGACTTGCACGTTGGGGTGTAAGCGTAGTGGGTCCCAATCCGTGTGGTTGCTAGTTCTGGGTAGAATAGGAATAACGACTTGTAGTAAGTCTTTACTATTCTCCTTAATGGGGCTTTGTGTCACGGCATCTTCAGATTCTAAATGAAACCCTGTCAGGTAGGGGAGCACACCTAAAACCGGCTTGCCAGTTCGCTCTTCTAGCCAATCTAGTCCAGATTGGAGCAAGCTGATGTCGCCTCGAAAGCGGTTAATGACAAAGCCAATTACGCGATCCTGTTCACTTGGGCTAAGTAATTCTAAAGTACCCACGAGATGAGCAAATACACCGCCTTTATCAATGTCCGCAATGATGATCACAGGGCAGTCCACGGCTTCGGCAAATCCCATGTTAGCAACGTCTTTTGCTCTAAGGTTGATCTCTGCAGGGCTGCCGGCGCCTTCTATCAAAACGGCATCGTATTGCTGACTTAACTGTTGGAATGAATCGAGTGCGGCCTGCTTCGCTATGTCTTTATATTGGTGGTAACCCACGGCGTTCATATTACCTACAGCCTTACCTTGCACAATGACCTGAGCACCAGTGTCTGTATTAGGTTTGAGGAGAATAGGATTCATGTGAACATGGCAGTCTAAACCGGCGGCATAAGCTTGCACAGCTTGTGCACGGCCAATTTCATGACCTTCTTTTGTTACCGCACTATTGAGTGCCATGTTCTGTGGTTTAAAGGGCGCAACAGCGATGCCTCGCCGTGCGAAAAGGCGGCATAGGGCAGTCACTAGAGTGCTTTTTCCGGCATCGGAGGTGGTTCCTTGAACCATTAAACTATAGGCAGACATTCAGTTTCATCACGCTTTAAATCAATAAGATGGTAGAATTTTACCCTACCTATTTATCTTGTTAAGTGAAAAAACGACCTATCAACATGATCACTTCGATTTTTGACCTATCTTGGAGTTTTATATCCTCTACTGGCATTGCGCTAGTGGCCGCGCTCATTTTGGACCGCTTATTAGGAGAGCCGAAAAACTGGCATCCTCTGATTTGGTTCGGCCGTTGGGTAGACCTATGCCGTGCCCACTGCCAAATAGCTACCGACCAATCGCCAGAACGACAACGATTGGTTGGTGCGCTTGCATGGCTGTTTGCGGTTGCTCCATTTGTATATGGGGTAATGTGTTTACAGAGCGTGCTACCGAATTGGCTCAATTGGTTTTTAAGCGTGCTGGTTTTGTATTTTGCTGTTGGCTGGCAAAGCCTAAGGGAGCACGCTCTTGCCATTGCAGAGCCTTTAGAGCAGCAACCGTTAAGTGAAGATAATCTGGTACAAGCTAGGCAAGCCGTTGGTCGAATTGTCAGCCGAGACACAGAGCATTTAAGCGCGCCTGACGTAGCGAAAGCGGGTATTGAGTCTGTGCTAGAAAACGGCAGTGATGCTATTTTTGCTCCTATTTTTTGGTTTTGCCTGTTGGGAGCGCCTGGCGTATTACTTTATCGGCTAGCGAATACCCTAGATGCTATGTGGGGTTACAAGAGCGACACTTTTCTGCATTTTGGTTGGTGCGCTGCACGTATAGATGATGTGCTGAACTTTATTCCCGCAAGGTTAGTGGTATACAGCTATGGTGCTTGTGGTAACTGGCATAGAGCCATACGCAGTGCTAAACAGCCTTCAGCTCGTTGGAAAAGCCCCAACGCGGGGCCAGTAATGGCCGCTGGAGCCGGTGCTTTAAACATTAAATTAGGGGGAGAAGCGCCATACTTTGGCAAAATCGAGACTCGCCCTGTATTAGGTGAAGGGGAAGACCCAGAGCCAAAACATTTAAATGAGGCCATTCTTTTGGTAGATAAAAGTGTGTATTTATGGGGGATGGTCATTTGTCTCTTGATCTAACCGCACCAAAACACGGTGGAGACCTAGCCGCATGGCAGCATAAACTAGGTGAGCAAGCAGCAAACTGGCTAGACCTGTCTTCCGCATGTAACCGTGAACCTTGGCCTATCCCCGAGCTGGCGCCGAACCGCTGGATGGAGCTTCCAGACCCTACTTGCTTACTAGGACAGGCACAACAATACTATGGACAGGCACCTTTAGCGATTGGTGCTGGGTCTCAGCAATTTATTGAAATTTTACCGCTTTTGCTGGAAAACACCGGCCTTAATGTAAAAGAAAGCCGTGTAATGGTGCCTAGAACTGGCTACCAAGAGCATGTCTTTGCGTGGCGAAAATGGGGCTATCTTATTGAATATTATGATCATGTTGAAGAGCTTCTAGAGCGTTCATGGCAAGTCGCTGTGGTTATCAACCCAAATAACCCAACAGGGGAAAACTGCCCACTCGATACCCTTACGGCTATTGTGCAGCGTGCTGAAGAAATGTCAGCTTATGTGCTGGTGGATGAAGCCTTTATTGATGCGACACCGCAACATAGCCTGCTAACACAGTTTGCATCTGCAAATTTTAGCCAGTACCTCTTTGTTTTTAGATCGGTCGGTAAATTCTTTGGGCTAGCAGGAGCGCGTGTTGGGTTTTTGTTCGCGCATGCAAGCTGGCAACAACGTATTCGTAATCTCATTGGCCCTTGGCCAGTTGCTACCCCCAGCCTATTTTTAGTAGGACAGGCACTCTTAGACCGCCAATGGCAAGTAAAGGCACGGCAGAGTTTGATTAGCCGTCAGAAAACGTTTTTGGAGCGTGTTGGCCCTAAACTGAATACCATTTTTGACACCCAAGAACGTGCAGAAACCTTATATTTTGTTACTTGGCAGCTCGACAGTGAAGAATATGCAGAACAGGTTTTCGCTATGCTTCACCAGGTGGGTGTACATGTGCGTTTAGGGCAAGCTTGGATCCGTGTAGCTATACCAGCGCAAGATGAAATAGCTATTTTAGATCAATCACTTATTCGTCTTTTAAAAGGGGCTGGAGGAAGAGAGCTAGCATGAAACATTTAGTTTTAGGTGGCGTCCGAAGTGGTAAAAGTGCCTTTGCGGAAGAAACCGTCGCTAAGTATAGTGACTCAGTTTGTTATATCGCGACCTCACAAGCGTGGGACAACAGCATGGCTGAGCGAGTACGTAAGCACCAAGATCGAAGGCCAGAAAGTTGGCAGCTGATTGAAGAGCCCATTAGCCTTGGAGAAACATTAGCCTCACTTAACGGCAGCGGCAAGGCAGTTATTATCGAATGTGTGTCTTTGTGGTTAACAAACTTACTGTGTTTGGAGGATGAAGCTCGACTTGCAGTAGAAAAGCAAGCCTTCTTAACTGCCGTAGAAGCTTTTGATGGCAGTCTAGTGATTGTTTCCAGTGAGGTCGGGTTAGGTATTATGCCCATGAATGAAATGGCTCGGCGCTTTGGCGATGAAGTAGGTGAACTGAATCAAATGCTAGCGAAACTGACCGAACGGGTAACTTTAGTTGCAGCCGGTATACCAATGCCGCTAAAATTTTAGAGGTTCGCCCCCTTTTTCTTGATTTAAGCTTAGGAGCTTTTAGATGACCCCGTATTCAAAGGATTTCCCAGTGTCATGGGAAGAACTGCACCGTAATGCTCGTGCGCTGTCTTGGCGTTTACTAGAGCAAGGCCCTTGGAAGGGCATTATTGCCATCACTCGTGGCGGCTTGGTGCCAGCGGCAATTCTTTGTCGTGAAATGGATATTCGCCTTATTGATACCATTTGTATCGTGAGTTACAAAGCAGACGAAACGGGTGCTGCTACCCAACAAGGTGAGTTGAATGTGCTGAAAGGTGTTGAGGGTGACGGAGATGGTTATATCCTGATCGATGATCTGGTTGACACAGGCCGAACTGCAGCTAAAGTACGTGAAATGTTACCAAAAGCGCATTTTGCAACCATTTATGCAAAGCCTGCCGGCAAACCCTTAGTAGACACCTTTATTACCGAGGTAAGCCAAGATACTTGGATCCGTTTCCCTTGGGATATGGAGTACACCTTTTCAACGCCACTTGCGGACCGCCAAGAAAAATAGAGAGGTGCGAGCTAGTAATTTTCGCCATAATACAAAAGTCGAATAGATCGTATCAATTAAGTTTATAGATAATTAAAGATCGTTTTTTATTGTTAACTGAGCTATTTTTGTCCAATAAAAGCGCTATGCTGGTACAAGAATTAATTAATGATGAAATAGAAACCGTATTAGGATAACAGTATGTGGAAATTGCTAGTTCGAGTTGCATTGATTAGCGCCGTGTCTTTGAGTGGTGTGTCCCAGGCAATGGCAAATGACGCCATTGTTGCCCGTGCACAGTTCGCCACCGATGTAATCGACCGCGAGCCTGTTGATGATATTGGCGACACTATAAAAGTGGAATATGGCGAAATTCAGCGTGTTTATTTTTTCACGGATTTGCGCGGTATGACAGGCAGCCACGTGATTCATAGATGGAAGTTAGATGGCTTTGAACAAGCTGATGTAGATTTCGACATAGGTGGCGACCGCTGGCGAGTATGGTCCAGTAAACGATTAATGCCTGGTTTTGATGGCACTTGGACGGTCGAAGTAATACGTGATGGGCAGGTAATAGAAAGCCATTCATTCGAATACCTCGACGAATTTTAACCCTCCGAGGGCGAAGCCCTTATACATTCCAACCGTAATTTTGTTAAGCCATGGGTGCTGCGCATCCAACGGCGCATTACGGCCTGCGGCCTAACGGCGCCCTACGGTTTGGTGATTTGGTGGCGCATGTTTTCAATGGAATTTTGCTTGAATCATGGG
>NZ_BAAGVX010000014.1:0-850 GCF_054780655.1 Marinomonas epiphytica | reverse complement strand
CTTGGTATCAGGGCAAGGTAGTGTGTCGGTTGTTGCGAACGAAATAGTGTATACCCCAGCAAGTGACTTCAATGGTCAGGCTGAAATCAGTTATACGGTGTCCGATGGCAACGGTGGTAGTGATACAGCAACGGTCACTGTGAATGTTAGTCCCATTAATGATGCTCCTAATGCTGGGAACATCAACGTTTACGGCTCCTTGAATACCCAACTAAGTATTGATGTTTTAGCGCACAGTAATGATGTAGAAGGAGACAGTATTATTGTTAGTGAGGCTACTTTGTTATCGGGTAGCGGGTTAGTTTCAGTGGTCGCAAATGAAGTTGTTTTCGCACCTAGCACAAATTTCACTGGCTATGCCAATATTGAATACACATTGAATGACGGAAACGGTGGAACTGATACAGGAAGTATTACCGTTGCTATAAATACAACCAATATTCCCCCTGTTGCAGCAGACCTAACAGTTGATGTGGATGAAGGTAGTAGCATTGTAGTAGACGTTGTGGCAAGTGCTAGTGATCTTGATATAGGGGACACATTGACGGTAACGTCTCCAGTTATAGCTTCGGGCCAAGGAAGTGTCGAAATTGATTCGAATCAAGTTGTATTTACCCCCGCAGACAACTTCAATGGCGAAGCCCAAATCAACTATACAGTGTCTGATGGTAATGGTGGCAGCGATACAGGCACTATTACCGTGAGGGTTAATCCAGTCAATGAAGCCCCAATTGCTAATGACACTACGGGGGCAGGTGATGAAGACACCAGTATCACTCTAGATGTCGTAGCCAGTGCCACCGATGCCGATGGTGATACCTTAACGGTCTCTAATCCTGTGTTGGACTCG